>QIAI01000390.1:5493-6679 GCA_003224995.1 Acidobacteriota bacterium | reverse complement strand
CGCCGCCGACGATCTTTGGATGAGCCCGTGTTACCAACAACCCAGTGTGACCATTCACTTCACGTGGAAACCAGACTGGCCCGCCGTCAGCAAGCTTCTGCCGTTAATCGAAAAAGAGTTAGCGCCTTTTCATCCTCGTCCGCACTGGGGCAAGCTCTTTACCATTCCGCCCGCAGAACTCCGCTCTCGCTACCAAAAGCTGCCCGAGTTCGTGGAACTAAGCAGAAAATACGATTCAGCGGGCAAGTTTCAGAATGAGTTTCTCAGTAGATACGTTTTCGGCAATCGCAGTTAAGACGCGTGTGTCAGGTCCCGGGTTCAGTCCCTTGAGTTGGTGCACCTTTGCTCTCGAGACAAGTCCTTGCGTTTTGCCCTTTTGCCGCGGTGAAGGTTCCTATGTAAAGCGTCGTTTTGTTCTGCCCGCAACGAACCGAAGGCAAAATGACCGGACACTGTGCAAGGAATTGCGATGTCTCGCGCGATGACAAAGTTTGTCATTTCTCCGCGGGCGCTCGCAGATCTCGCCGGCTCAGCGGGATAGGCAGCCCCTGCAGGCGCGCGCTTGCAGCGGCGGAGATCGGCGCTTCGGCACCGTGGTTGCTCTATGTAAGTTCGTGAGCAACGGTCGCTAATGTTGTTTGCCGCAGGGCTTGTGAGTCTATCCACCCTGAGCCGCCGGCACTTTGCCGACGAACAATAGAGTTTCCCGTTTTACCCTCGTTTCAAAACTCGTAAGCCCGGAAGCAATGTCTTCCGGGCCTTTTTTTTACCTTTCACCCGAGAGGCACAGAGAATACCTTCAGCCCGACGATCGAACTCACATCCACGGTGAATCGATAATTGGAGCGAGTCTCACCACCATGGCGGGACCTTCGAATAAGTTCACGGCAGGCAACCAGCGGGTCTTGGATGGACTTCAATATGTCCGCGATGTCCCCGTCGGATCCGCACTTTGAATTCCAGGATTCGATCGCGAACTTGCAGATTTGGCACTTATAATCCTTTGCATGATGGATGAACTGGAGTTTCGGAAGCGTGCGGATGAAGCATTTGCTTCTTTAAAGAAGTCTTTAATCGCCGCTGAGGAAGAGGCGGACTTCGAGGTGGAGGATCAGTCGGGAGCTTTGCACATCAGTTTCGAAGATGGAGCTCGGTTTGTAATTTCACCGAATGCGCCAGTGCGGCA
>QIAI01000390.1:0-5485 GCA_003224995.1 Acidobacteriota bacterium | reverse complement strand
ACGGATTTTGTGCTGGCGAAAACCGGGGAGAAGCTGAAGCCCCTGGTCGCACGCCTGATTTCGCAGCAGATGGGCGATGAGATTCACTTGGATTGAGTCTCGGGTCTGGAGTCCCGAGTTGCGAATCCGGAGTGGGGACTCGAATTGTCGAGAGCTCTTGCGAGGAGCTTCGACAAATTCGCCAGACATTGACGTCGCACTGTTGGTTTTCGATCGCTGCTTGAAGTTCGCAACACGGGACTCGCAACTCTACCGATGAACTCCGATCAGAGTTCGAACGCCCCATATTGCCAGCGTTCCCATGGCAACCACGAAACTGACCGAGATCAGCCGCCCCGAAGGCGTGCTCTTGCTCCAGCCCTGGAGCACGGCCACGATTCAAACAAAAAACAGCAGAACGGCTCCGCTCGCCAGCGCCTTGAGCCACATATGTCCTCGTTTCTCTTCTGCAGGCTAGCTTGGCATCCAAACAGGTTTTTTCGGAAGTGCGCGGGTCACGCTGCTGGGTGATGTGTTTGGAGAGAGTGCGTGGATTCCCTGGACCTCGTCGGGTGGGTGCGCCCGACACTCCGCGTGCGCTTATTCCAGTTCCGACCTGTCGCGATTGGGTTTCAGCTTCTGGCGGAGGTGGGCGGCGATTTGCTTGCCGTGAAAGCGGCCGTTTTCGATAAAGATCTCGCTCGTGCGGGAGCCTGCCACGATAACTCCGGCTACGTAAATTCCCGGCACATTACTTTCCAGCGTTTCCGGATCGCACACCGGACGGTGTTGCTCGTCGGAAAGCTCAAGCCCGAGGCTGCTCAGAAAATCATAGTCGGGATGGTAACCGATCAGGGCAAACACGAAGTCGTTCGCGATGCGAGTCGGCCCCTTGGGGGTCTTGAGCACAACCTGGTCGACGCCGATCTCCTGCACGGTGCTCTTGAAAAAAGCGGTGATTTCGCTGTTCTTGATGCGGTTTTCAAGATCCGGCCGCACCCAATACTTCACGCCGGGAGAGATGTTCTCGCCGCGGTGCACGAGCGTCACGCGCGCGCCATGGCGCCAGAGATCAAGCGCGGCCTCAGCGGCAGAGTTCTTCCCGCCCACTACAACGACGTCGCTGTCGTAGTACGGATAGGGTTCCTTGTAATAGTGCAGAACCTTGGGTAAGTCCTCGCCGGGAGCTTCCAGTTTGTTGGCCAGATCGTAATATCCGGTGGAGACGATCACTTTCTTCGTGCGGTAGTCATGAATTTTTCCCGAACGATCGGTAGCGGTCACGCGGAAATCGCCATCCTGGCCGGTCACGGTTTTCACCCACTGATACTGGCTGATGTGCACATGATAGTGTTCCGTAACCCGGCGGTAATACTCGAGCGCTTCCTGGCGAGTCGGCTTCTGAGAAGCGCAGGCGAAAGGGATGTCTCCGATTTCGAGCAGCTCCGGAGTCGTAAAGAAGGTCATGTTGGTGGGATAGTTGTAGACCGCGTTTACCAGGCAGCCTTTATCCAGCACCAGCACCTTGAGCCCGAGTTTTTGCGCTTCGATGGCGCAGGCCAGTCCGGTGGGGCCCGCGCCGATCACGAGAACGTCGGTCCAGCTATCCGGGTGAGCGCGCGGTTGTTTGCGCGGCAGCGTGGCGGGAACGTATTCCGGGGCCGCCAAAGACGCGTCCTGAAGCGGGGCTTTCATAAGCGGGAGCATGCTCGGTCCCGAGATTTCGATTCTAGCATGCGGTCTGCAGCCGCTCTGCTGGCGTCACATGATGTTGTGCTCCAGCACACAACCAGGAGAGACATCCGCGCTATACTTTTGAGTTACTCCATCCTTTCACAGATCAGGACTACTCCTATGGCGACGACCGCAGAACCTGTAACCCGCACGCGCATGGAATCGGACAGCATGGGGCAGATCGAAGTCCCGGCCAATGTGTACTGGGGCGCGCAGACCCAGCGCTCACTGCTGCACTTCAATATTGGACGCGACACCATGCCGCCGGAGTTGATTCGCGCCTTCGGCATTCTGAAGAAAGCGTGCGCACTGGTGAATCAGGATCTGGGAAAACTTCCGGCGGAGAAGGCCAAGCTGATCGTGGCAGCCGCTGATGAAGTGATTGCGGGCAAGTGGAACGACCAGTTTCCGCTGCGCATCTGGCAGACGGGTAGCGGCACGCAGACCAACATGAACGTGAATGAAGTCATCTCGAATCGCGCGATCGAGATGGCGGGTGGCGTCATGGGTTCGAAGAAGCCCATTCATCCCAACGACGATGTCAACATGTCGCAGTCGTCGAACGACACATTTCCAGCCGCCATGCACATTGCGGCAGCCGACCGCGTAAAGCGCGCGCTGATTCCCGCGATTCAGACCGTACACCATGCGATTGCAGCCAAGTCGAAGGAGTTTGAGTCAATCGTGAAGATCGGGCGCACGCATCTTCAAGATGCCGTGCCCATGACTGTCGGCCAGGAATTCAGCGGGTGGGCGAGTTTGCTGGAACGCGACATCAAGCGCCTGGAACAAGTACTACTCGGGCTTTACGACTTGGCCATTGGCGGAACAGCAGTCGGTACCGGACTGAACGCACATCCGGAATTCGCCGAACGCGCCGCCAGCAAGATTGCCGAGTTGACCGGCTTGCCATTCAAGTCGCATCCCAATAAATTTGCGGCGTTGTCAGCGCATGACGAAATCATCTTTGCCCAGGGCGCTCTGGAAACGCTGGCCGCATCCTTGATGAAAATTTCGAATGACATCCGCTGGCTGGCTTCGGGACCGCGGGCAGGACTGGGCGAGCTGATCATTCCAGAAAATGAGCCGGGCTCCTCGATCATGCCGGGCAAAGTGAATCCCACCCAATGCGAAGCCATGACCATGGTGTGCGTGCAGGTGCATGGGGCAACCGCGGCGGTGAGCTTCGGCGGCTCGCAGGGAAACTTCGAGCTCAACGTTTACAAGCCGGTAATCATTTACAACTTCCTGCACTCGGTGACTTTGATCACCGACGCGTGCCACGGCTACGTCGAGTACATGCTCAAGGGGATCGAGGTCAACCACCAGAGAATCCGCGGCCATGTCGACAGTTCCCTGATGCTGGTGACCGCCTTGACCCCGAAGATTGGATACGATAAGGCCGCGAAGATCGCGCATACCGCCCACGTGGACCATTCCAGCCTTCGCGCCGCCGCTTTGAAGCTTGGATATCTGACGGCCGAAGAGTTCGATGAATGGGTGCAGCCGGAGAAGATGACGAAACCCTAGGGTTTCGCCCGAGACGGCCCGCAACCTTTTCGCGAGTTGTTGCGACCTCTCACATCGGCTCAATAAGTGCTATGGCGATTTATTGTCAACTGAGGGAACAGCGCTCAATCCTTGGGTACACACGGAAACGAACGAATCGCGATATTTTAGCAGTTGCAGGGTGGCAATCAGTTCTTGCCGGCGTCTCTCAACCGATTCTTTATAACCATGCTTCCCATCTTGATGGTTGAGTAGTCGACAAACGCGTACCATGCTGCCAAAGTTAAGCGCTGGAGAAGCCCAACAACTCCATCAATCGCATCTGCACCGCTCGAAGCACCTCGGAACGCGCGGTTTCTACGTATCTTGCATGACGGGTGAGCCAATCCAGACTCCTGATCGCGTCAGCCAGAATCACTCCAGTCGTTTTGCCTTCTTTAGGAAGCAGCACTTCAAAAGGATAGCCTTTCGCCTGGTTCGTGATCGGGACCATTACGGCGAGCCCAGTCTTACCGTTGTAACTCCTGGGTGACAGGACTAGTGCGGGCCGCCACCCTCCCTGTTCATGGCCCACGCGCGGATCCAAGTCCACCTTTACTATGTGTCCTGCATCCGGGACATAGCCCTGGGTGGGTCTGCGACTCACCATACCTCTCGGCCAACCGGCTTGCCCCAACTCAGTTCGTGATGCTGATTCTCGGGGGTAATTCGCGCCACCAGGGATTCTAAGGTGAGCGCCGAATTCGCCGGCTCCAGAGTGATACGGCCCGCCTCAACCCGGATTTCCAGCTCCGCGCCTTCACGCAGGCGAGCTTGTTCCATGACCCTCTTTGGGATTCGTACCGCCTGACTATTGCCCCACTTCATGATTCGGGCGCGAATGGCCGCCATAAACTACCTCCGCTCTTAGTATCTACATCTGTATATACATGTCAACTCTCAGCCTTGGCGAATGGTCCGCCTTCAGTCCCTCTAGTATGCCCACCGCAGCAACGTCGCCCCCACCGTAAACCCCGCACCCACCGACGCCAGCATCACCAGGCTTCCCTTCTTCAGCTTTCCTTCTTCAATCGCCGTACCCATGGCTAACGGAATCGTTCCGGCCGTCGTGTTTCCGTAACGGTCGATATTGATGATGAGGCTCTCTGGGCGCAGGCCGAGGCGGTCGGCCGTGGCCATGATAATGCGGCGATTGGCCTGGTGGGGGATGAAGGCGTCGAGGTCGCAACCCTTCAGGTTATTTCGCTTGAGAAGTTTTTCGCACAATTCGGTTTGCTTGCGCACCGCGAATTTGAATACCGCCTGGCCGTCCTGGTGGACGTAGTGCATCTTCTTTTCCACGGTCTCGCGGGTGGAGGGGTGAAGGCTGCCGCCTCCGGGCATGTACAGGGATTGCGCGCCCGAACCGTCGACTTCGTGGACGTAGTCGATGAGTCCGACTTCGTCTTCTTCCGCGGGTTCAAGGATCACGGCTCCCGCCCCGTCGCCGAAAATCACACATGTGGCTCGATCGGTGTAATCGATGATCGATGACATGACGTCGGAGCCGATCACCATGACTTTCTTATGCATGCCGGTGGCCACGTACTGCGCGCCGGTTTGCAGCGCGTAAAGAAAAGCGGAGCAAGCGGCGGAGAGGTCGAATCCCCAGGCGCCATTGGCGCCCAGTTTGTGCTGCACCAGGCAGGCGGTAGAGGGAAACAGCATGTCGGGCGTGACCGTGGCGATCAAAATCACTTCGAGATCAGTGGCCGGTATGCCGCGCTGAGCGAGCGCTCTCTTGGCAGCCTCCACGGCGAGATCGCTGCTGGCTACGCCCTTGTCGGCGAGGTGGCGTTCGCGGATGCCGGTGCGCTCCAGGATCCAATCGTTGGAAGTCTCGACCATCTTTTCGAGGTCGGCGTTGCTTAATACGCGCGGCGGAACGTAGGTGCCCAGGGCGCTGATCTTGACGCGCGCAAGTTGGCTCACTCGACGATCTCCAGAAATGAAATGAGAACGGATTATTGTGCGGTACGGCGGGCGCTCGTGTCCAACGCTATGTCGCCCGCGCGCGTTTAGAAATCGTGTCCCTCGGGGGAATACCTTGATGGAAATCGTTGTAACGCGATGCCCCCGCGACAGCCCACGCTGGCGCCGAGCAATTACCTGCGGACATGTACCTCTAGCGCAAAGATGCACTTCTCACAATGGCCGATAGCGCGGCACGCCGGAGCCATATGCCTGCAGAACCCGCGCCAGGAGCCAGGTTTCGCTCTGGACT
>QIAI01000697.1 GCA_003224995.1 Acidobacteriota bacterium | reverse complement strand
GAAGCATGAATAGACTTCGCGTTCTCCTGCTGCTGTGTGTTGGTCTTCCCGTAGTAGCTGCACAAACATCGGCTCCGGCCCAAGGATCACAGGTCGATCAACGCAAGACGAGCACTCCCTATAAAGGAGACCTGTCCGTCTTCGAATCGCCGGGACGAGACGAGCGGCTGCAGATCAATCGCGTGATGGATGTTTTGGGAATTGGACCGAATAAGAATGTGGCTGACATTGGTGCCGGTTCGGGATGGTTTACCGTACGCGCCGCTCGGCGAGTGGGCGAGGGCGGGAAGGTGTATGCGGTGGACATCAATGCCGAGGCGATTCGGTACATCGAAGACCGCGCTCGCAAGGAACAACTGCGCCAGGTGATAACGATCAAGGGACGCGAGGATGATCCTTTGTTGCCGGCGAATGAGGTGGACGCGGTCTTGCTGTTGAAGACCTACCACGAGGTGGCAAAGCCGGTGACGCTGCTGAAAAATCTGCGGGCGGCGTTGCATCCGGGGGCGAATATCGGAATTATCGATCGCAATGGGAATGGGGAGAATCACGGCGTGCAGCGCAGCGTCGTACTGAAAGAGGCCGCGGAGGCAGGGTATGAATTGAGCGGCAGCTATGATTTCGTGAAGGATGGCATGGATTACTTTCTGGTGTTCACCGCTCGACACTAGGGTTTTCCAGTCGTCCTAGGCAGCAAAGCGAGACGCATTCGGACGCGCGGCGGAACCGGTGGCGCGTGGTAGATTTGGAATTCGTTATGAAGCAAATCGCGGATTGGGCTCTGAACCTGGCTTCGCAGCGTGGCGCATCTTATGTGGATGCCCGCATTGTGGATGAACGTGGGCGGTCGCTGGCCACCAAGAATGGCAAGGTCGGGCATGCCTCGGATGCAGAGTCCCAGGGAATCGGCGTGCGGGTGATCGCTGACGGAGCTTGGGGATTCGCCGCTTCGAAGGATCTCAGCCGAGCGGCGGTTGAAAGTACGGCGGCGCACGCTTTGGCCATCGCGAAGTCCTCGGCGCGAGTCAAGAAAGAGAATGTGCGACTGGCGCCCGAGAAGCCCGTGACCGCGGATTGGGCGACGCCTTGCCATCTGGAGTTGTTGCTCAAGATCGATGCCGAGCTGCGCGCGGTTTCCGGCGTGACCCTGGCGGAAACCAGCATGAATTTCAAGCGTGAGGAATCGTGGTTCGTTTCATCGGAGGGCGCGAACATCCATCAGACCAAGTACTCGACCGGCGCTGGCTATGCGGCGTATGCCTTTGCCGGAACCGAGATCATGAAGCGTTCCTATCCGAATTCATTTGGCGGGCAGTGGCAGAACAAAGGGTACGAGTTGGTCGAGGAATTGAAGCTGCTGGAGAATGCCCGGCGCGTGGGCGAAGAAGCTGTCGCGCTTCACAAAGCGGAGCAGTGCCCCGAGGGTTCGTTCACGATCATTCTTGACAGTTCGCAGCTCGGATTGCAGATTCACGAATCCGTGGGGCATCCGATTGAGTTGGATCGAGTGCTTGGCATGGAAGCGAATTTCGCCGGCACTTCCTTTCTTACTCTCGACAAGCTGGGGAAGCTGCGCTACGGAAGTGAATTGGTGAATGTTGTCGCGGATGCCCGCCAGGAGCATGGGCCGGGGCTTGGCACTTTTGGCTTTGATGATGAAGGAGTGCCGGCGCAATGTACGCCGATCATTAAAAATGGATTGTTTACCGGGTACCTGACTTCGCGAGAGACGGCGCACACGGTTGGGTCTGATCGATCGGGAGGTACTTTGCGCGCCGAGGGCTGGAACCGGCTGCCGATGATTCGCATGACCAACATCAGCATTCTGCCGGGCGAAAAGCCGCTGACTCTGGAACAGTTGATTTCCGATACCGACGATGGCATTTACATGGAGACGAATAAGTCCTGGTCCATCGACGACAAACGTTACAACTTTCAGTTTGGTTGCGAGATTGGATGGGAGATTAAGCAGGGCAAGCGCGGGCGCATGCTGAAGAATCCATCGTATTCCGGCATCACGACTGAATTCTGGAATGCCATGGACGCGATTTGTTCCCGTGAGGAGTGGACGTTATGGGGAACTCCGAATTGCGGCAAGGGTCAGCCACAGCAGGTGATGGGGACAGGACATGGTGCGGCGCCGGCGCGGTTTCGAGGGATTCGGGTGGGATCGGCGTATCGGGGAACGTGATGGCGGTCACGAATAGTCGAGTGTGCCGCGTTGGCATTTAGCCTTTCTGCGGAGGTGACTGAATGAAAGACTTTCGTGATCTCATGGGAGCGCGCACACGATCTGACCTTGGAAATTTATCGCGTGACGAGTGATTTCCCGCGCGAAGAGCGGTATGGATTGAGTAG
>QIAI01000389.1 GCA_003224995.1 Acidobacteriota bacterium | reverse complement strand
GTCCCGGTGGGAACCCCAACGCCTCGAAAAGCTGTCCGGTTTTTGCGAGTCCCTGCCCGCCAAACCAACCGGACAACATCTGTGCACCGTGTGCCGCGATTGTTAAGCCCACGGCCAGGCGAAGAAGGAGAAGACCGATGTCCATATGCTCTCCATGTTTTCAAGGAATCAGATCTGATCTCTGCATAGCAAGTGTGCTACCAGTGTGAGCGTGCTCATCATCCGCCTGCGGAGATTCGACACGTCACTGCGTTCCGTTGAATTGCCCTTCAACCTTGATTTGCTCTCTTAGGTTATCGGCAATCGACTGGCGAAAAGGTTATGTCGCTTGCATGCGGCAACTGTGGCTGTCCCTGTCATCCATGCGACGGACTTCTCGTCAATTCGTGACGGCCTAGTGTCACCAGGAGTGCGATCCGAATCGGCGGGCGCCAGGGATCGCAAGCAATCCCACGGCCTGCGCTCTCATCGATGCCTTCTCGTTTTGGCAGAGCAAGTGCACGGACAATGCTCGCCATGGGACGAAATGACAGAGATAAGAAACTGCTATCGCACGATTTGAGAAATGCATTCCGAAAAGCAATATCGAGCGTCAGCAACGCAAAGATCGCTGTTCGTCCGCGCTCGCTCTACTGTTGGGCGATCAAGCGATGTACGTTTCTTGGCATCATCCTGTCCCTGATATTTGCCATCCCAGCATTTCCACAAGCGAATGGGCCGTCAGCCTTCGGCGCAGGAAGCGCCGCCACGGCTCCCGACCCGAGCCTTGCGAAATTTGAGGGCAGCCAGCGACGCTACTTGCTCGGGGACTGGGGCGGCAAGAGAACCTCGCTCGCGGAAAAAGGCGTCACCTTCGATTTCTTCTACATCTCTGATATGCAAGCAAACCCCACTGGCGGAAGGCAGCAAACTCAAGCTGGGTGGGAAAGAGCCCGTGGAACCATCGACATTAATTTCGATCGTTTCATCACGTGGCAGGGCTTCAGTTTTCACGCTACGGGACTCTGGCAGTCAGGTGTCGACCTAGGGGCAAAGATTGGAACCCTTGCCAATCCGAGTGATCTCGTAAGTGCTCACACAACGCGCCTCGATTCGTTCTGGCTGCAGCAATTATTCCTGAACAAGAAACTCAGGGTTCGAGCCGGCCAGTTGGCAGGGTTGGATTTTTACGGCAACCAAGAATCCGGCGGTTCATGGCTCATCGAGCCGATAGGTTACGCGTTCGGTAACCTTTTCAGTTCCATATATGAGTCGTTCAATCCTGCGGGTACACCTGGGGCAGAGGTGCGATTCGCACCGACTCGAACGTTCTATGTCAAGTCCGCGGTGATGTCAGGGAACCGCAACCCCTACGAACAAGATCCCACTGGCTTTCATTTTCAGATTCGCGACACTCCTGATTTTCTATTTGAAACTGGCTACCTGGTTCATCCTTCTGACGGAAATGGTGTACAGTCTGCGCGATCTGTGAGCGGCAAATCGTATCCCGGTGTCTACAAATTCGGTGGCGCGTACAACGGAGGCAAGTTTTCGGATCCGACAGGACGCCTGAGCAGCGGCAACTATTTGATTTATGGCATGGCAAGCCAAGCCGTTTTCCGCTCGGATGCGGGATCGAATCGTGGATTGGATGCGACTTTCGGTTTTGACTGGAGCCCGGGCGACGTAGCTCGGGAGAACAGCCAGATAACTGCTGGGGTGCGTTTTAATGCACCCTTTCCGAAACGCAGAACCGACCATGTCGCGTGCGCGTTGGTCTACAGCAGGATCAGCGCTCCCTTTCGAAACTTCGGCACACTGCTGGGAGCGCCACCTCTCGGTTCTGAGAAGGCCCTCGAACTGAACTATTCACTACAGGTGACCCCGTATTTTCTGCTGCAACCTGCGTTTCAGTACTACATAACTGTGGGTGGGAACGCCACTTTGTCAAATGCACCTGTTTTGGGGTTCAGAACCAAAGTTACATTTTGATTCGTTGAGGACGTTATGAATAGCAGAAGCCAGGAACTCGAAAACATTTCGGACCAGCAATTCGACCTGTGCGTCATCGGCGGAGGGGCGACCGGCTCTGCTTGCGCGTTGGATGCACACCTACGCGGGATTCGAACAGTGCTACTGGAAGCGGGCGATTTTGCCGGTGGAACGTCCAGTGCAGCCACCAAGATCGTCCACGGTGGAGTGCGTTACTTGGAAGAAGCCATCAAGGGAGCAGATCTTCAGGAATATCGCGTTCTGGTACGCGCTTTGCACGAGCGTGTCCGCATGTTGGAAAACGCGCCGCACCTCACGCGAAGGCTGGAGTTCCTTGTACCTAGCTATCACTGGATAGACGTGGCGTATCTCGATATTGGCCTGAAGATTTACGACTGGCTCGCGGGGCCGGGCCGCATCTCTCCCAGCAAGTTCCTTTCGCGAGAGGAAACCTTGGATCGAATGCCCGAGTTGAACCCAAAAGGATTGGTCGGTTCCGTCGCATATGCGGATGGCCAGTTCGATGATGCGAGATACAACATCGCACTGGTGCAAACTTTTGCCATGGCTGGTGGAAACACGCTGAACTATGCAAAGGTGACCGATTTCCTGCGGGGAGCGAACGGAAAGGCCTCTGGCGTCGTGGTCAAGGACCAACTGAGTGAGGACACGTTTTCGGTGAAGGCCAAAGCGATCATTAATGCCACAGGACCATTCTCGGACTCCATTCGGCGGTTGGCCAATCCTACGTTGGAAAGGCGTATGCGGCCCAGCAAAGGCTCGCACATTCTTTTGCCGCTGGAGGTGTTTCCGACGGAAGATGCCTTGCTCATTCCAAAAACAGTGGACGGACGCGTCGTGTTTGCTATCCCTTGGGGAGGAAGGCTGCTGGTTGGCACTACGGAAGAAGAGGTTGCTCCAGATGCGGAAGTGCTTGTGACGAAGGCAGATGTTGCGTATTTGTTGCAGCACATCAATCAATATCTGGAACAACCGGTCACTCCAAACGAAATCGTCAGCGGCTTTGCTGGCCTACGGCCACTAGTGGGCTCGACGGGCGATGGCGATACAAAAACACTGGCTCGCGATGATGTGATTGAAATGGATCCTACCAGCGGGCTGATCAGCATCATGGGTGGCAAGTGGACTACGCATCGCGCCATGGCGGAAGACACGGTTCACTGTGCACAGCAAGTGCTGGGCATGCCTCAGATGGATTCTCAGACCCGCAACCATATTCTTTACGGCGGCGAGGGTTTCACGGATGACTATTGGAAAAAGATCTGCCGCGAGTACCAGGTTTCTGAAGGAACAGCGCGTCATTTGGCAGCTAAATTCGGCACTGCATCCGGAAAGGTTCTGGAGCTGACAATAGAGACCCCCGCTCTCCTGGACACGATTCTTGTGGGAGGTCGCGCGATCAGGGCGGAAGTCGTCTATGCGATTCGGTTTGAGATGGCGGCTACTATCGAGGACATTCTTGCTCGCAGGCTCGGCATGCAGTTTTACTCGTGGCAAGATTGTATCGAGGCTGCCCCACTGGTCGGTTCATTGATGGCCAAGGAACTGCAGTGGGCTGAACCATTTGCCCGTGAATCGATCAACAACTACGTTGCGAAAATCAATCATTTGATGGATTCTGCGGGCTTACCCCATAAAGATGCGCGTCCATCGGTCAGTCGAGTAGCAGCAGACTGAGACACGAAACCAGACGTGTCGATCTAGATGGCAATATCTTGGAGGAACAGAGTGGCAAAGTATATCGGTGCGATTGATCAAGGTACGACCAGCACGCGATTTATCGTGTTTGACCGTTCGGGACAAGTTGCCGCGGTAGCACAGAAGGAGCACGAACAAATCTACCCCCAACCTGGATGGGTCGAACACAACCCAGAAGAAATCTGGCAAAACACACGCGAGGTAATTTGGGAAGCCATGGCTCGAGGGCGGCTTGAGGCTGGCGACCTGGTCGCCGTCGGAATCACCAACCAGCGTGAGACCACTGTCGTATGGAATCGCAAAACCGGCAAGCCCGTGACGAATGCATTGGTGTGGCAGGACACGCGCGTTGCAGACTACGTGAGTGAATTCGCTCAAAATGGCGGGCAGGATCGTTTTCGCAGCAGGACTGGGTTGCCACTCACCACGTATTTTAGCGGCCTCAAAATCCGCTGGATTCTCGAACACGTAAAAAGTGCTCGCGAACAAGCCGAGGCGGGCGACGTGATTTTTGGCAACATCGATACGTTTCTGATTTGGAAGTTGACTGGCGGTTGCCTGAGTGGCGTTCACATCACCGATGTCACCAATGCCAGCCGCACTCAGCTGATGAATCTCGAGACCCTGTCTTGGGACAAGGAGATTCTCAACGTGTTTGGAATACCTGAGGCGATGCTTCCGAGAATTCATTCCAGCAGCGAAACCTACGGGCTCGCAAAGGAACGATCAATACTGGATGTGCCTATAGCGGGCATCCTTGGGGACCAACAGGCGGCACTCGTTGGCCAAGCGTGCTTTGAACCGGGAGAAGCAAAGAATACCTACGGTACCGGCTGTTTCCTGCTGATGAACACCGGCACTCGAAAAATTGACTCCACAGCCGGCCTGCTGACGACGGTCGGGTATAAGTTCGGCGATCAACAGACCCACTATGCGTTAGAAGGAAGCATTGCGATCACAGGCGCTTTGGTGCAGTGGGTGCGGGATAACCTTGGCCTGATCGAAAAGAGCTCTGACATCGAATTCCTCGCACGAACCGTGAATGACAACGGCGGCGTGTATTTCGTTCCAGCATTCTCCGGCTTGTACGCCCCTTATTGGAATGACAGTGCCCGTGGCGTCATCGCCGGGCTGACACGCTATGCCAATAAGGGGCACATTGCGCGCGCCGCATTGGAGGCTACTGCCTTTCAAACGCGGGATGTACTGGAAGCTATGGAGAAGGACTCAGGTGTCAAGCTGGACGTGCTGCGTGCAGACGGTGGCATGGTGGCTGATGATCTGTTGATGCAGTTCCAGGCTGACATTCTCGATAGACCCGTGGTTCGTCCAGTAACGAAGGATGCGACCACTGCTCTCGGTGCAGCCTACGCCGCCGGTCTGGCCGTCGGGTACTTCAAAGGCCTAAGCGATCTTCGCACAAACTGGGCGGCGGACCGCACCTGGACGCCGAACTTGAAGAACGGAAAACGAGATGAGATGTACAACCTTTGGAAGCGGGCGGTTACGCGCTCGTTCGATTGGGTGAGCTAGTTCTACTCTCTGGATCAAAAGAGGGGAGTTTCTGATGTTAGTGAAGTGTTTCGGCGAATTCATGGGTACGCTCGTTTTGATATT
>QIAI01000388.1 GCA_003224995.1 Acidobacteriota bacterium | reverse complement strand
AACCCTTACCTCAGCCGCGTAATTCACGAGGTGAAGGAACACTGGTATCAACTCATCCCTGAATCCGCCAGCATGAAGCGCGGCAAGGTCGTGCTGCAATTCGCCATCTTGCCCGATGGCAGCGTGGCTGGCCTGCAAATCATTGGCAGCTCGAATGACACCGCCCTGGATCGTCCCGCTTACGGCAGCATCACCGGTTCCAATCCATTCCCACCCCTGCCCAAGGAATTCACCGGTCCTTACCTGGGCCTCCGCTTCAGCTACTACTACAACATCGAAATCGAAGGCGAAGGCATCCGCTAACGAATATTCGTCTTCCTGAGCGCAGCGAAGAACCTGCTTTTCTACCCCAGCCAGAGACCTACTCTAAAAAGTCGCAAGCCCCTCCAACGAATATTTGTCATCCTGAGCGAAGCGAAGGACCTGCTTTTCCCTGAGCGTAGTGGGACCGGCCTCTAAGACTTCCCCAGCCGTATCGACCCATCGCCCGTATGAATGCTGAGCAAACCTCCGCCCCCGTTCAGCTTGCCATGCACGTTATTCGATTCGTACTTCCCATCGACGGTCACCGGCATATCCAGTCGGATATGGCCATCCCCGGTGTGCAGCATGACGTCTGCCGCAAGCTTCTCCGGTATGGTAAGGGTCACGCTCCCGTCTCCCGTTTTTAGCGTCCAGCCTGATCCGATGGTTGACCCGTTCAGCGCTTCCGCTTCAATTCGTCCATCGCTGGTGCTGATATCGAGATTGTCAAACCTGCCCCGCGCCCGCACGTGTCCGTCTCCCGAATGCGCCCGCAAAACGCCCTCCACGCCTTCCACTTCCAACCCGCCATCGCCGCTCTCCAGTTCCATGCTGCCTTTCAAATCCCGCAGCCGGATTTCTCCATCACCGGTGTGCAGCCGGACTTTCCCCTCCCGCGGCATATGGATCTCGATGCCCGTCCTCCGGTCGCCAATGCTCATGATGTGAATTCCATGCGGAAACCGCACCTCGATCTCCACCGAATCCCCGGTCTGATGATCGATCACATTGATTCCGCCCTGGCCAAATCCCCACTTGTTCGAGGTCACACGCGCTTCGATCTTCTTCTCGTCCCAGGTGTCCACCTGGATGCGGGCGTCGGACGTCTCCACTCGCAGTTCCGCCTGCCCGCTAATATTGAAAGTCTTGGTCCATTCCTCCGCCAGAGCCGCCGAGGAAACTGCCATCCATCCGCATAAGCCCAACCCAAGCCAAAGCCACCGTCTCATCGCAATCACTCCTTTGCATCCGTTCGTCTGTTCGCCTTCCCGCTCATCGTGGTCCCGCTTACCGGACGGTCGGCACACTTTTCCCGACCTCCCGCCAACAGGTACGGGAAGCAAACCCTCCGAGTTCCAACAATTTTCTGGACCTCATGGCTTTTGCTGGGCATAGGCCAGGCGAATCAAGCTTCGCTCTGAAAATGGCAGGTACAAAAGCCCAGCCGTCGCCGCAAAGGCCGCGCCGAACCCGATCTTTTCAGCGAGCAGGAAAGGTGCGATCGCCCACAATTCATCCATCGCCAGGATCGCCGGAAACAATCGCTGAAACTTGTCTCCCAAACGCTGGTGATCAAACCCCGCCCCAGAAATCAGGTAGCAGCGCAGCGGAATGCCAATTCCGCCGGTGACGAGCACCGCAATCAAAATCGCAGTTGCGCCCCATCCCGGCATAAACTCATCCGCGATCCGGTGAACCCCCTGCCAGCGAAACAGCGCCTCCAGATAGAACGTCAGGTACATGATCTGGATCAGGATGAATAATCCGCGAGTCAGGCCTCGATGCGGAACCGGCACCTCCAGTTCAGGGTGAACCGGAGCATGTTCACGCGGCGCTGCGGCAGGAACCGCGATCACCGCGCTCGACGATTTGCTGTCAGCTTGTACAGGAGCAATAAAACGGTAGCCACGCCGTGCAATGGTCTGCACAAAGCGCGGATTCGATGCCACGTCTCCCAGCGCCTCCCGGACCTTATTCACCGCCGTGTTAAGGCTGTGATCAAAGTCTACGAACGTGTCGCGGGGCCACAACCGGCTGCGCAATTCTTCCCGCGCCACCATCTCACCCGGACGCTCCAACATCATCGCCAGAACCTGGAAAGGCTGTTCCTGCAACTTGATGCGGCTGCCATTCTTGCGCAGCTCGCCGCTTGCGAGGTCCGCCTCAAATACTCCAAAACGAACAATCCTTGCAGAACTCGCTTCCGGCATGGCGATCTCGACGAGGCGGTAGTTTATCACCGGCTTTATCTACCCTCGTCCCGCTCCGGACGTCCGAACCGCCGGTATTTCGTCCCTACTTTGTTCATTCTTGTCATCCTGAGCGCAGCGAAGGACCTGCTTTTCCCCAGCTTGTCATCCTCAGCGCAGCGAAAGCTTGCCCTGAGCGAAGTCGAAGGGGACCTGCTTTGAGCCGTTTCCCAACTGATTACCCCGGTTCACTCGCAAGCTTCCCCGGACTACAATGGGAGCCGTGCCCTCTCCCCTGCAGCACCGCCCCGCGCACCATCCGCGTCGCTCTATCTACGCGATGGAGACCACCGGCCTGCTGATCATCGCGGCCATCCTGCTCACCATCACCCTGGTGCGATACTGGTACGCCATCCAGTGGAGTTTGCGCTGAGCGTTGCTCCGGATCCGCTGCTCGTCGGCATCCTTGGACCCACGGCCAGCGGAAAGACTGCACTCTCTCTCGCTCTCGCTGAACGCTTCGCAGGCGAGATCGTTAATTGCGATTCCGTTGCGCTGGTGCGCGAGTTTGAAATTGGCACTGCCAAACCCGCAGCTCCAGAACGCGCGCGCGTCCCTCATCACCTGCTGGATGTAGCTGCCCCCACCGACTACGTGACTGCCGGCGACTATGCCCGCCAGGCGCGGCAAGTCCTCACTGAAATCAAGGATCGCGGACGCTTGCCCATTATCGTGGGTGGTACTGGGCTCTACCTGCGCGCGCTGCTCGATGGCTTGTTTGCTGGCCCGCAGCGCTCCGAAGAACTGCGCACGCGATTGCGCGAGCGCAGCCGGCAAAAAGGTTCGGCCTACCTTCACTCCATCCTGCAGCGCCTGGATGCGCAAGCTGCCGGCAGAATTCACGCCCATGACACTCCCAAACTGATTCGTGCCATCGAGGTCTGCCTCGCCTCCCGGACTCAGATGACCGAGATGTGGAAGCAAGGCCGTAATCCTCTTTCCGGATTTCGCATTTTGAGGCTCGGCCTCAATCCCGACCGGGACGCCCTGTACGATCGCATCAACGCTCGCGCGCGCCATATGTTTGAAGCCGGTCTGCTAGAAGAAACCGAGCGACTTCTAAACAAATACGGCAGCAACGCCCGGCCGCTCGCCTCTCTTGGCTACAAGCAGGCCGTGCAATTTCTGCAAGGCGAACTCACCCGCGAGGCCGCCATCGCGGCCGCCCAGCAAGCTCACCGCAATTACGCGAAGCGCCAGCTCACATGGTTCCGCCGAGAACCAGAAGTCACGTGGCTCAACGGCTTCGGAGATCATGAACAAATTCAGCAGGAGGCAATTGCAGCGGTGAAGACCTTAAACCGTAGGTGACTTCTCCATTTTTTGTCCTCACCGTTCAAGCGATTTCTTCAATTTTGTCATCCCGGTTCACGCGACTTCTCACCTTTTTGTCATCCTGAGCGAAGCGAAGGACCTTGCGTTTCCCTCCTTGTCATCCTGAGCGCAGCGAAGGACCTGCTTTCCCCAGCTTGTCATCCTGAGCGCAGCGAAAGACTTGCTTTTTGCGTGCTGCGATTCGAAAGCTCGACAGCTTCCCACGTGCTATCGTCAGCCTATGCGCTCCGTCCCATTGCTATCTCTCGTCTTGCTGCTCACCATGTCTTCCCTTGCCAAGGACCGCTTTCAAAAGCCCGGCCCCATTCATCTGGACCACGACGGTGAAAAGTGGGCAGAGAAAACCTTGCGCAAGCTTTCCACCGAAGAAAAAGTTGGACAGCTGTTCATGGTGTGGGCGCGGGCGCAGTTCCTGAACAACGACAGCGCTACCTATGCGCAGTTGCATGACGTCATGGAGAAATACCACGTGGGCGGTTTCGCCATGACCATTCCGACCGACGGCGGCTTCCTGCTCAAGAGCGAGCCCTACGAAGCCACCGTGTTGCTGAACCATTTGCAGCAGGAATCGAAGTTGCCGTTGTTGTTGGCTGCCGATTTCGAGCGCGGCCTGAGTATGCGCTTGAATGGTCCGACGGTCTTTCCGCACGCGATGGCGTTTGGCGCCGCCGGAAAGCCTGAAAATGCCGAAGCCTTCGGCCGCATCACCGCCGAGGAAGCACGCGCCATCGGCATTCACTGGAATTTCTTTCCCGTCGCGGATGTGAATTCCAATCCCATCAATCCTGTGATCAACACGCGCTCGTTCGGAGAAGATCCCCAGCAGGTTGGGCAGTTGGTCGAAGCTTATATCAAAGGCGCGCATGCCGGAGGCATGCTGGCGACCGCCAAGCATTTTCCCGGCCACGGTGACACGGCGTCGGATTCGCATCTCGGCGTGGCCCGGGTCGCGGGCGACATGGCCCACCTGCACTCAATTGAACTGCCGCCCTTCCAGCGGGCCATCGATTCCGGAATCGATTCCATCATGGTCGCGCACGTCACCGTGCCTGCTCTTGAGCCCGATCCCAACCGCGTCGCCACCACCTCGGCTCGAATCGTGACCGACCTCCTCAAAAAGCAAATGAAGTTCAACGGCATCATCACCACCGATGCCCTCGACATGGCGGGCCTCACGCGACTCTACGCCGCCGACGTGGGACGCGCGGCCGTGGAAGCGTTCAAAGCGGGTAATGATTTGCTGCTCATCCCCGCCGACCTCGAAGCGTCGTACAAAGCCATGTTGAAGGCGGTCGAAAGCGGCGAGATTCCCGCCGCGCGTCTCGATGAATCGGTACTCAAGCTCCTGAAGGCAAAGGCTTCCCTTGGCTTAAACAAGGCGCGGCCGGTGGATATCACCAAGGTCTCCGAGCGTGTAGGCAAGCCTCAGAACGTACTGCTGGGACAGCAAGTTGCGGACCAGGCCGTGACCCTGGTCCGCGATAATGGCAAGGTTTTACCACTGCAATCCGTGGGAACTCCCAAAGGCGGTCTGCCGTATATGACAACAGAGGAGACACGCAATCGTGTGGTGGTGATTGTCTTCTCCGACGATGTGCGAATGAGTTCCGGCCGTGTCTTCGAGCGTCAGGTGCGCAGTCGCGTGCCCGATGCCAACGTGATGTACGTGGATCCGCGGATCGCTGGAGCCATGACCGACGAGGTGCTGAAGGCGGTCGACCAGGCCGAAGCCGTCGTGGCCTCTGTGTATGCGGTGCCGGTTCCAGGTGGGTCGAAGAACTCGGTCGCGGTGGCAGATGCGACCAGTACTTTATTAGGCAAGCTGTTGGACCATGCGGCAAATAAAACCGTCGTCTTCGCTATGGGGAACCCTTATCT
>QIAI01000387.1 GCA_003224995.1 Acidobacteriota bacterium | reverse complement strand
GGGCTGCATAGCCATATCCTACGTAGACGAGCGTGGGAAAGTTCCGTGAGACGAACAACCGGGAGTTCTCAGCGAAGCACGCGCCCATCAGCTTCGCCACCTCAGCGTAACCGGACCCGGGATTGGATGTTGAAACGCGGCGCCGGTGAGGCAGGACTCCAGATAAGCCTGCTTCAGCTGGAAATACCACTTGGCGGGGCGGTCGGCATCATCAATCAGCATGAGATGCGGATTGTTTTTCAACCCTTCCGACTGTTCTTCCATCGTCTTGCGATCCTGCTCCACGAATTTGGCGAACACGAACTTCAGCAACTCGGCGCCGAACGGCACCCAGCGAAAGATGTTCCAGGCGGCGACCACGTCAATGCGGCAGTGGCTGCGCGTAATCGGGGTGACCGTGGTCAGGCTGGAGAACCAGTACTTCCCTGCCCGGATGGTCTCCCAGCGCATGTTGGGCAGGGTGAAGTCGATGGTGGTGGTGATCGAATCGGCATTGGCGTAAAGCTTGAGCAGCTTGTAGGGCGCGCTATTGGAGCTGGGCGTGTGCGCGCTCATGCGGAAGCCTTGCGGAATCGGCTCGAAAGATTTTCGCTTTTCGTGAATGGAATCACGGCTGCGCCACCACCAGGCCTGGTGCACGAACGGCCCGTGCGCCGGGTCCATGAGTCCGATGATGCCATGGTCGACGCTGCAGGGGAGATCAGAAGTCAGGTAAGCCAGCTTGTAGTTCTCGCTGAACGTGGGTACTCGCGGAGCGGCGAGAGGAGGCTCGGGGCGGCGGGTAAATCCGGCGCTTGCGGCGACCGGCTCGGGAATAAATACCCAGATGAAATCGTCGTGCTCCGCGCAGGCGTAGCTGCCCGCATAGATGCGGTCGACTTTCAGCTTCTGGTCTGCCGTGAGCGATGGGATGAGCTGGCATTGTCCGCTGTGGGCGTCGAAGCGCCAGCCATGATAGCTGCACTCGACCTGGGCGCCATCGAAGCGCCCGCAGGAAAGCGGCATGCCACGATGGGGGCAGGCGTCTTGCAGAGCGAAGGGGCGGCCCTGCGCATCGCGCCCAAGCACCAGCGGCGTTTCCAGCAGCATGGCCTTTTCGAGCTTGGCACGACGGACTTGGCGGCCCGGCAGGGCGCGGTACCAGAAGCCGCGCAGCATGAGCGCGTCTGGCGTTTGTCGTTGGGGAGACTCGTCAAACATGGGAAGAAGCGAGGGTACTACAGCGGCCGTCGCAATATCGTATTGCTTGAGCTCTTCCGTACTGGGAAGTAGTTTACTGGTTAGTTTCCGATCCTCGGCCCGTTGTCCATAAAATCCTAAATCAAAGACTGGCGATTTTGAGGGATCGCTAAAATCTTCGCGTTTGCAGGAATTATGCAATTCGGGAGAATCAGAAGCTGAGAACTACAGGGAGTTCAAGTGCAATCTGAAATCAAGGTAGGGCAACGTTTCAAGTTCAACATATTGTCCGACAACCCTTCGCAAGAGCGGCAGGCGGTAGTAACTCGGGTACTTTCTAATAGCGAGGAAGGACTCGGGCCGGAGGTGGACTTCTATTTTGCATATTGGGTGGAGGCTTACGAACTTCCAGAAACAGAGGCTCCGACAACGTTAGTGTTTGAGCGCGGAATTGACGGAAACGTATATTTCAACGGACGTCAAGTTACTATCACTTTGCTGAAGTGATTTTCCGCTTAGGAACATCGAGCCTCTGTCCACGCTCCCTCTGCACCCCATCGAATCCGTTCTTCCAGCATTTTGTAGTTGCGCACCGACGAGGTGCCTTGCAACAAGATGATAGCTAGAAGTCCGAGACCGTCGGCACCTCGGACGTTGGACAGAATTTGTAGTTGGCGAAAATCGCGATAGCGCTCACTGACTTTGGTTTTGGCGAATAAACGGCGCACGCTCGCGACAACGCGTGATTATGGTATTTGTCGTCAATTGCAATTCAGCCCGTCGTCGTAGCCAATCCGCTCACCGCATAAGGACTGGGTCCGCCGTTCCATCCGACCACCAGCCCGCGGGAATCATGAATACATCGATTGGTTCCGGAGCACCACTGAACTGTGGATTCAGCATGATGGGAGACTTGGACAGATCTACGCCCCAAACGGCGCCGTCCATGAGTGGAGTGTAAAACATCAGGTGAGCCATCCAGTTGTGGTGGTCGCCATCGGTAAGGTACTGTTCTTTCGACATCATGTATGCCATTGCCCCGGGCTCCAAAGGCGGCAGGTCTTGCTTTATGAATGTCTTGATGCCGTCGATCATCTGAGCTTTGGATTGACCGGCCAACACCATCTCCGTTCTTTTATACGTCATCGGCAGGATGGAACGGGCGGCTGGCGGATTGAAGCAGACCGGGCCTCGAAGTTTAGGATTCCAAAAATTAGCAGCACTATCCCCTTCGAATGGGGACATCCACCCTCGCTCCACGACACACACAAAACCGTTCTTGCCTTTGACTGCGGTTTCGTAGCCATGCCGTGTAAGGACGAGAACATCGGCATCGCGAGAGATTGCCTCCGGCGCCGCACTCCGCGCCAAGGCAATCTCGGCGTTTCGATCCGTCATCAGGTCTTGGTCAAGCGGGGCCATACTCGGATAGGGTGTCTTGTTGTCCTGTGCTTGCGCCTGCCACGCCGCGCCTAGCACGACAACCCACGCGAAGCTTCTCACTGCAAACGTCCTGAGCGGCTTCTGTCTCATGGGTTTCTCCTGAAATGTGGATTTTTGTGATGCAAACTGGATAGTGCGTGCTCGCTCGACTGTTCGATAACACATTGCTAGCAAACGCTCGCGGTTCCACTGCTCCCCTTCAGGAAGAGTTCCCTGCACGCGCCCGGCCAGTCCTTGGGCGACACTGTTGATAAATCGCGATTTCACTTATTTCTCGGTTCTGCGAACAAAGCGCGAAGCTTGTGAGGACGCCTGCTTTCGTCAACTGTGAGAAGCAGACTTAACCGGGCTGAGGCAGTTCGGGTTGGAGCTTTTCGCGCCGAACGACTCTACCTTTCGCTTTGGTCTTGTCCGGCCACTGGATGGTCAAATCATCGCCTTCAATTCGTGCAGGAAGACGAACGTATTTTCTTAAGCCAGAAAACTTATCATCTCGTTTTAACGGCGGATCATAGACAACCGTGTACATTGTGTCGCCGATGATGATTGAAGTCTGATGGACAACTCCACCGACAACACTCGCAATCATATTGCCCGAATCGGGGAGATCGACATCGACCAGGATTCCGCAACGGAAGCCTTCCGGGACCTCACATCTTCTTCCCCTGATTTCATCAAGCTGTGCACGGGGAGTCTCCGCCGGAGCGTGAGTCTGCGCGAATGCCGAAGCGGTCAAAAGAACCGCGAGTGCGAATCGTCTCAGCATACCTGTCCAGGCGGCTAATCCTGCTCGCTGCTAAGACACAAGTCAAGAGGGGGGACGGCCGGCCGCTTGCCAGACGCAACATGTTTTCTCGTGGTTGGTGGAAAAAGCCCAGTGCAGTGAAAACCTCTTTTCCGAGACTATGGGATTGTGATGAAATCGCCGGGTTAACTTTCAGATTCCCGTCTTGTTTCTGAGGTACGGCAAGACAGCTTGATCTACGGCGAATGGGTCGCCATATGACGATGGGCATGTGAATGCCCAGATCGAGGCTTAACGCGGATCAGTAATGGCGGCGGAGTCGAGTGATAATTAACGGAAGGAATCACGCATGAAAACGACCCGAATCGTGACGGTGGTATTTTCGGTGAGTTCCAAAGCGTTACTATTCGACACGAATGTATTTGCACGAATGTATTTGCACGAATGCCACAACCGCGGCGCCTACAGCCCTGCTAACTTCTTCTGCACTCTTGGGCTCCAGACCTCCTGCGCGGTCGGTTCCATGGTGCGAACCAGGGCGAGCGCCTTTTCGAACGTGATTCGTGCCTCCGCGTTTTTCTGCAAAGCCTTCTGCGCGTCGCCCAATGCCATCAGCGATTGCATGGAGTCGGGTGCAAGGGCAATTCCGGCCTGAGCCTCGGCCAGGGCTTGTTCGGGTTGATGCTGCTCCAGCAGGTATCCGGACTTGACCGCGTGATCGAATGCTGCGGCGTAGGGAACTTCGAAGGTACCGTCGTAAATAAACACGCCATTCTCGATGACCGCGGTGGGCTTGCGCCTCATGAATTCGCGATACGGACTTAGCACACTCGATCCTGCTTCATAAAAGGTCAGAGGAATGTGACTGAAAAACACCGGTCCCTGGATCACGGGAGGCGTATCAAGCTTCAGGCCGAACCAGAACGTGTCCATCGTAGGTAGCGGCTTGCACGGGATGCCGTACGCGCGGAACGGAATCGCCGGTTCGGCGGTGTAGGCAAACCAGCACTGCTGAATGCCATGCACATCGACATAACGCTTGACGGCCTTGAGTTGCTGGCCCCAATCGGTGGTGGAATCAGTCAGATATTTATGGATATCGGCCGGTCCACCCCAGAGTTCATTGGCATAGGCGATATATGAAGTTGGGAAAGCTCGCAAGGATGAAACCACGTGAAACAGAATCAGTGCGCCAATCGGCAACGCCCAGCGCCGGTCTTTGCAGATCAGACTCCAGGCGGCTCCCCCAGCGAGGATGAGTACAAAGACGAAGACCAGCAGGATATGTCGTATCCCGATGTTCAGCTTCGAAGTCATGGAAATGCAGAAATAGAGGGCCGGTGGTAACGAGAGGAACAAGATTTCGCGCCAACCTCGCAGGCTGCGAGTTGCGATGGCATAGACGATCAGCGGTAGGAAAATCAACGTGGTCAGAGTCGCTTTGATGACAAACGCTACCGGGAAATAGAACCACACGCCGTGGGCGTAGATCTTCCCGAACACGAAACTAGGCCAGACATTGGCCACCGAGCGGACATCGGCCAGTCCGTAGAGCCAGGATTCAGGCAGCAGCTTCCAGCGTGCCATGGTGGCGATGGCCTTGCCTTCGACTGGACTCAGGTTCGCCAGCGTGCGCTCGAGCGGCGGATTGATCTGCATCCCTGCCGGACGGGCTGAGTAACGCAGACCGTAGCCGATCCATACGATCGCCCATGCCAGGACTCCGGCAATCAAGAAGGTGCCAGCGAACCGGACTGCTTCGCGGAGACGGCTTTCATTCCCCGGTTGACGGCGACGCAACAGTTCGGTGATCGCCAACAGGATCAGCATCGGCGGCAGCAGAACGGCGGAATGCTTGGTGATGAAGAAAGCCCCGGCGGCGATCCCCAACAGGGCGATGCGTCCCCAGGAGGGCGACTTCACGTAACGATAAAAGGCGTAAATACTGGCGAGCAGGAAGCAGGCCGCGCCAGTATCGGTGGTGACCATGGCGCCGTGAGCCAGCAGGTTCGGTTCAAAAACGATCAGCACGAGCGTGATCAATCCCGCGCCGGTACCGAACATCTCGCGTGCGGTCAGGAAAGCCAGCAGGGCGAGCATCCGTGCAAAAATCGAAGCGGCTACTCG
>QIAI01000386.1:3051-8213 GCA_003224995.1 Acidobacteriota bacterium | reverse complement strand
CGTGCGCGACCAGAACCTGCTCTGGCCTTCGCTCATCGACTTGTACGAAGCGTTGGTGTTGTTCAACGAGGGGCGTCTCTTCGAGGCGCAACGTCTCTGCATTGCAGCGCACGAGTTCTTTCGCACCTCCCCCATGCGGGGCAAGGCAGTGCTGGCGGAGTTGTTGCTGGCTCGAATCGCACTGCGCATGAACGACATTCCCCTGGCGGAACGGCATTGCCAGAGCACGCTGGCGGAATTGGAACAGCTTGATTCGCCGCTGCTGCAGTATCAAGCGAATTTTCTGATGGGCGAAATTGCACGAGCCGGTGCGAAGACGCAAGAGGCCTACCAATCCTACCGCCGAGCGCGGGAGGCCATCGAGCACGTGCGCGGGAACCTGCGCGGCGAAGAGCTGAAAATTGCGTTCTTCCAGAACAAGCTGGAGGTCTACGAGAACCTGGTGGATCTTTGCCTGCGCAGTTCCGACCGATTTGAGGAAGCTTTCGGCTATATCGAGCAGGCCAAATCGCGTGCGCTCATGGATCTGCTGAGCCAATCGGTACACGTTCCTAGCGCGGCCGATCCGGGACAAAGCGAACTGGTGCGATCGATCCGCAATTTTCGTGAGGAGCTGAACTGGTACTACAACCTGATCGAGCGCGAGCAATTGCGGCCGGAAGACCACTCCCAGGAGAGGATCAAACAACTCGAGCAGCAAGCGCGGGCACGGGAAGCAGATCTGATGCGGGCCCTCAAGGAAGCCACGGTTGCGGAGGCGCACCAGGCCGGCATGCAAGTGGCTTCGAAGGTTTCGCTGGAAGAGATCCGGTCTGCTATGCCTGCGGATACTGCGCTAGTCGAGTATTTTCGGATACAAGATCGGACTATCGCCTGCGTGCTGACGCGCGATCGGCTAAACATGGTGCCGGTAACGGTACATTCAAGAATTCAGAAGCTGCTGCAGCTGCTACAGCTGCAGATATCAAAGTTCCGGCTCAATCCACAGTACCTGACGACCTTCAGCCAGCCGCTTTTGCTCTCAACCGAGGCGCACCTCAAGAACCTGTACCAGGAGTTGATCCTGCCGATCCGCCAGTTGCTGGTCACAGAACACCTGGTGTTTGTGCCCCATGGGTTGTTGCACTACGTGCCCTTTCATGCACTGCATGATGGGACGTCGTACCTGGTGGATCGGCATTCGATTTCCTATGCACCCAGCGCGAGCGTTTATGCGGTTTGTCAGGCGAAAGAGGCGAATGCATCGGGCGGTTCCTTGATTCTTGGGGTTCCGGATGCGCAGGCTCCTTCGATTCGAACCGAAGTGGAGGCTCTCAGCAGGATTCTTCCGGACGCGAAACTCTTCATGGGAGAGGCCGCGACCGAAGATGTATTGCGAACGCACGGGCGCAGCAGTCGACTGGTACACATCGCGACGCACGGCTATTTTCGGCAGGACAATCCCATGTTCTCCTCGATCCGGTTGGGCGGCTCGCACTTAAGCTTGTATGACATTTCCCATCTGCAACTGCCGGCCGAATTGATCGTGCTCAGTGGTTGTGCGACCGGGCTGAACGTGGTTACTCCTGGAGATGAGCTGATGGGACTGGTTCGCGGACTCCTTCAAGCGGGGGCACAATCACTCATCTTGAGCCTGTGGGATGTACACGACGAAAGTACAAAGGAGTTCATGATCGGTCTTTACACGCATCTGCAGAAGGGATCATCCAAGGCTCAGGCGATGCGGACCACCATGCTGGAGCTACGCGAACGTTATCGTCATCCCTATCATTGGGCGCCTTTCTCACTGATAGGAAAGGGGTAAGCGTCGAAAGCATTTATTTCGCTCAGGTTATATTTTTGGGCGGGATCGGTTCTCTTACTCATTGAACGGCAAGCTCAGCAGTCTGCGGTCGGCTCAAACATTTCAGATTATGAGGATGGGGATGGCGCATTTTTCAGAGGATAGGTGGACCGATTTTGTACGCGGGGTCAGCGCGCCGGGAACGGCGCACGAATTGGAAAGGCACCTGGAGTCGCGCTGTCCGGAATGCAAGAGTGCCGTTGCCCTTTGGGGCCGGATCGCACAGTTTGCAGCCAAGGAGAACGAGTATGCCCCTCCGGAGAATTTCGTTCGTTTAGTGAAGTTGCAGTTCGCCAATAGCCAATCGGAACAGCCGGAAGTCGGGCTGATCGCAAGCATGATTTTTGACAGCGCGACCCAGCCTTTACCAATGGGCGTTCGGAGCGGCACTGCAAGCACTCGCCAGATCGTTTATGAAGCGGAGGGTCTTACCGTGGATTTGCGCCTGGAGCGCAAACCGCACTCCAGCACTTTTTCTGCCACCGGCCAGGTGCTCGATAAAGATGCGCCACTCAGTTGGCTGGGCAATGCGGCGATTGTGCTGTGGACTGACAAAGGGCAAATGGTGACGAAGACGGTCGCGAACGACTATGGTGAGTTTCAGTTTGAGTTCGAACACGAGGATCAGTTACGGATTTCCATCATCACCGCGAACCGCAAGACCGTCCGGATTGCATTGGGAAATTTAGAGTAAGAGCACGGCGTTACGTACGGAACCAGGAGTGGTTACGAGTAAGAGATTACGGGCGTAAGTAGCGAAACGCGGGTTCCCAGCTTAGACTCGCGAAACTCCCCCCACTGCGAAGGCCCGGATGAAGAGGGGGAACGCGAGTTTATGAACGACCTGAAACGACAATTTCACCTTAAACGACTGGGCCTGCTGTTCTGTTTGTTCCTGCTGTTGACGTCTTTTTGCGCGCCCGCCGCCGAAGCGCAGACACGCGTGATCGTTCGCGACTCGCTCGGCTTGCCGGGTGTCAACCTGAGTTGCCTGCTCGCCGGCTGCAAAGTAGTTACGGGTCTGGGTGATCCGAATGGGCAATTGTTCCTGGTGACGTTCCCGCCGCTTCTTGATCCGGTGCTCGGACTCCTGCGGCTGAATTTGCAGACCGGCATTCTTTCGGTTGAGATCGATCAGCTTGTAAATACGCAGCAAGCGTATGCGGATTCCACGCCCTCGTACTTGACCGATAAGGCACCCGTTTCCTACTACGGCTCGACCGTCTGGCATGGATACGTGTTTCAGCCGGGCAATCAGTTGATTCGCACGAACCAAACCCACTCGGCTTTCAATGCCACGGGGGCGGGAATCACGGTAGCTATCATCGATACCGGCGTGGATCCCACGCATCCGGTGTTGAAAGCTGTGCTCGTGAACGGGTACGACTTCACGCGCAATGTGAGTGGCGGTTCGGAACGAGCCGATGTCAATACCACCGCGCCTGATACCAGTTCGGGGCAAACCGGGGAAGTAAACCAGCGTACCGTGGCCGTGCTGGATCAACGCACCGTCGCAGTTCTGGACGGCAGCCAGTACGCGGCTTTCGGACACGGCACTATGACGGCCGGCATCGTGCACCTGGTGGCGCCGCAGGCGAAGATCATGCCCTTGAAGGCATTCAGCGCGAACGGTACCGGATATAGCTCCGACGTGCTGCGGGCGATCTATTACGCGGTGAAGAATGGCGCGAGAGTGATGAACATGAGCTTCGATTTTTCGAGTTCTTCTCCGGAACTTGCTCGCGCAATCAGCTACGCCAACAGCAAGGGAGTGCTCACGGTAGCCTCGGCTGGAAACGACGGGAAGCGCACTACGGTCTACCCGGGTGGACTGCCGGGTGTGGTGGACGTTGCTTCGACTTCGAATACGGATATCCAATCGACGTTCACAAACTACGGAGCCCCGCCGGTGTGGATGGCCGCGCCGGGTGAAGGCGTGGTCACCACTTATCCCTGGGGCACATACGCCGCCGGATGGGGCACTTCATTCAGCACGCCATTTGTTGCCGGAACAGCAGCACTCATGCTTGGCACGAACGGCAGCTGCAGCACCAGCTCCCACGTTCCCTGGGGACTAGCGGTGGCGGACTATATCGGGGATCTTGACATGGGCTTCGGGCGCCTGGATACCTATCAGGCGGTCCTGGCGTGCCGGGTGTTGCGCTAAGCGCGAGACCACAGCATGACGGCAATCGCAAATCTTGGATTCGAAGTGCCGGAACTTCTGCTCCGTGTCAAGGAGTTGGAGGAGCAGCATTCCGCGCTTCGCAATTCCGTGATCTGTGCCTTCAACCAATTGCTGGACCTGAAAGACATCAGTACGGGCGTACACAGCACGCGGCTGGCAGAATGGGCCATCCGGGTTGCGCGTGAGATGGATTTTCCCGAAGACCGCTTCTACCAGGTAGAAGTCGCTGCCCTGCTGCATGACATTGGCAAGATCGGAGTCCCGGACTCAATCCTGAAGAAAGCCGGCCCTCTCACGGAAGAGGAGCGGGCAATCATCAACCGCCATCCGGAGTACAGCTGGTCCATCCTGCGGCTTTTCCCCGGTCTAGAAGAGGCCAGCTTGTACGCGCTGCACCATCACGAAAACATCGATGGCACGGGTTATCCCGCGAGACTAAAGGGACAAGACATTCCTCTGGTTTCACGAATCATTTCCGTGATCGACGCCTACGATGCCATGGTGTCGAACCGCTGCTACCGGAAGGGCCTGCCACATCAGGACGCTATCGCGCGTCTGGTACGCAGCAGCGGAACGCAATTCGACTCAAGCGTTGTGCAGGCCTTCATTCCCATCGCGGAGAAGGAAACGGCCGACGTTTTCGCAGCCGCTGGCACAAGCACCGAGGCAGCGTTCTAGCCAGGTCTGGCGGAGAGGGAGGGATTCGAACCCTCAGTACAAGTGTTAGCCCGTACAACGGTTTAGCAATTCTCTCCCGCGGCGTGTCACGCAGCAATCCCAATCACCGGGAGGCGCACCGCACGACCTACAAGTACGCAAAGTGATCCCATTCGGCAGTCTCGGGACACTAATTTGGCGGACGATTGCCTACCCACACGGAATGCCCGTAGCTAAAACCCGTGAAGCCACATCTCACCGTTCTGACTAAAAGATCGCGTTAGCGAGCTGAGCCTTCGGCAATCTGCAGGTCGAGACTCACACGCTCACCATTGATTAGAACGGTGCCTGCGTCGATTAACTGCTGTCCGGTGCAATTGTAGGCTTCATAGCAGCGGAGCGATTCAAGCGGGAACAAAAACTCCACCGCTTCCGAGCCGGTGGACGGCTGGTTCTTGCCGGTCAGATGGACGG
>QIAI01000386.1:0-3003 GCA_003224995.1 Acidobacteriota bacterium | reverse complement strand
GGGCAAGGTGATCGTCGAAAGCCATCGCAGCCAGCCGATATCGGGAGCCGGCGGCTGCCTCATTAACGGTCGTATTGAGCGAGAGTTCCAGGAATACACCTTGGCGGAACGCAATGAAGCTGGGCGTCGTGTACGACACAAAGTGGGCTTGCGGCTCCAACTCTTTCACCATTGTTTCCAGAGTTGGCTTGTTCGCAGCCTGCAAGGAAGCCAGGGCCTCTGGAGACGTATCGCGGGGCGGCGGGGGGTGCGGAACATCGTTCACCGGCTTCCGAGGTTTTGGAAACGTCGGGATGGCGTTGTCTGTGGGCATATGGTCCGTACCTGCGACAATCTGGGGCTCGAATTCGGGCTTTGCTTCTTCGGAGATGTCGGGCGCGGGAGTTTTTAATCCGGCCTGCGGGCCTTCGCCTTCCAGCCACAACGTGAGGGGTTCGGCATTCAAGAAGAATTGGCCTTCCAGCAATGCCGCCTGACGAGCCGTATCATCCTTCGCCAAGAGCAGCTTCAGCGCTGCATTCTGGGGAAAGAACACCAACACGTTCTCAGGACGTTCCATGGAGACGCCCATCACCTTGCCGCGGATGTGGTGAGAGATCTCGACGGCATAACCTTTGACATCGGCGTTGGTCTGAAATTTGGGAACGGCCATCTTCAGGATGGGTTCGACCACCGCAAGAAAGGTGCTGCGCGCGCGTTGGTCTTTATTTAACTGTTCAGTGCTATAGGCAGCATAATAGTTGCCGGTGAGAGCGAGCACGGTGCGGCCGCTATAGTGGTCGAAACGGATCGAGCGCTGGTCGGCAGACTTTTGCTGCTGCTCGTCGAGATCAAGTTTGCGGCTGAGATAGAAAGCATACGGAAAACTGGTGTTGTTGATCTCGGCGCCGATGGCTTTCAAGTCGTCCATGTACTTGAACTGCAAGGAACGCAGTTCCGGGTCCTTTATTTCGACCGGGGCGACAACCTGCGCGGCGGAAATGCTGACGGCGAACACACCACAAACTAAGACTAGCAACGTGCACTGACTACTTCTGCGCATAGACCATTCCAGGAGCCTGATAGGGAGGATCGGAGACCATGCGGATGTATGCGATCAATGCCTGGATCTCCGTCTTGCTGAGAGTATAGCCATACGGCGGCATGAGCGGCGATTTATTCAGGGCCGGTCCACCATGGTTGATGATCGACAGCAGGTCCGCATCGCTCATTTTGTTGAGCACATCACCTTCAGTAAATGCATGCGGCTTGACTTCGAGATTGTCGTAGTTGGAAACGCGCTCGGGAGTAGATTCCGGATTGTGACAGCGCGAGCAATACTTATCGTCGAGAAGCTGGCCGAGCCGTCGCTGGTAATCGAGTGCAATTTCTTCGATCTTGAGCTCCACTTTCTTTTGCGTCTTCGACGTTGTGCTGGCAACCAACTGGTAGCGGCCGGCCATTCCGCCCAAGGTCACAGTGCTCGTGAGCTGGCCGCTCGAATCAGTCAGTCCACTGGGTGGGTCAAAGCTAACCCCAGTCGGACCACGAAAGAACACTTCGGTTCCGGTGAGGGCGTTTCCTTGCTCGTCATTGACCTGCACGACCAGAGGCTGAGGGAGAGGCGCTCCTGCGGCGCCGATCTGCTTGCCCCCACTCGATTCAACCAGCGCAAAGCCGAAAGCCTTCGAAGCGGGTCCAGCAGCGGAAGCCGACCTACGCGCGCAGCCTGAAGTGGCGAGCGCAAATTCCATTACTGCGAGGCAAAGAACGATGACTACCAGGGAGATCCGCTTCATCATCATTTCTTTGCCTCTCTCTTGCCAGAGCCCTTTTGCGTCATAAGGAATGCGGTGAGGGAATTTGCCTCCTCGTCGCTCACATTGCGATTTGGTTCGGTCGTGCCCGGGCGCAGTGCCTGCGGGTTTTTCAGCCAGTGATAGACCCAGGCGCCGGTCAGGCGTGAGCCGACAGCGGTCAGAGTGGGCCCGATATATCCCTTGTCGGTTTTTGGATCGACAATGTGGCACGACTGGCAGGCATATTTCGAATAGAAAAGCTGCTTGCCCTGCTCGATTTGACTGGGCGAATAGCCGGAGTCGGGCATCGAGTCGCGTTCGAATTCCGACGTCTGGTAGACGGTCATGATGTAGTCGCTGAGGGTGGAGATTTCCTCCATCGTCAGGTTGAACCTGGGCATGCGACGAATCAGCGCGGGTCGCAGCGTGCCCGGGTTCTGGAAGAACTCTTCGAGCCATTTGCGCTGCACCGAGCTGCCTTCCCAGGTGAGATCGGGTGCCATGTCACCGCCGCGGCCATTGATGGCGTGGCAACTAAGCAGGCGAGGTCGGCCATGATCTGTCCGGCTTTTCCAGCAGGCCGATAACGTGAAACTGGAGGTGCGGGCACTGCGAGTGCGGACGGCATGGATTGCGCACGATCGTTTTGTGCCAGGAGTGCGGTGGTTAACGCATCGATCTGGGTTGGAGTGAACGAATACTGCGGCATCTTCAGGCCGGGAGAGAATGCGCGTGGCTGGCGTATCTTGCCGGCAATGTAATCGGGCAGAGTATGTTGCATTCCAGTCAGGAAGATCAGTTGCGAGACCGGCTTGCTGCCAATGCGCGTGAGCTCGGGGGCAAAGTTTTCGGGTTTCTTCAGGCCAGAGATCTCGTGGCACGACGAGCATCCGTACTCCATGACCAGGCTCTTACCGTGCGCGACTTGCTCGGGAGTTGCCGGATCGAGGTGGACGTTGGCCAGAAGGTCGGAATCGGCCTTCGCGAGCAAGAAGCCTTCCATGGTGGCGACTTGCTGATCTGTGAAACGGTAGTGCGACATTTGTGTCTTGGGATCATAGGTACGCGGATTGCGCACCCAGGCCCGCAACCATTCGGGCTTCGCCTTGTTGCCGATGCGGGTGAGTTCCGGGCCGACGTTGCCGCCCACCAGGTTGCCGGCAGCGTTCTGCACCGCATGGCAAGATGCGCAGAAGGACTCGCCATAGAGGCTTGCGCCGGCTGT
>QIAI01000696.1:2172-3119 GCA_003224995.1 Acidobacteriota bacterium | reverse complement strand
CTTGGTCCTGGTCATGCCCGACGGCGATGAGTCCTGGTACACCAATTCAGCCGAGCGCCCCCAGGACCGCTACGAGGATTACATCACTCAGGATCTCGTTGCTGACGTGGAAAACAGGTTTCCCGCCGCGGCCGGGCGCGCCCATCGCGCCGTCATGGGCGTTTCGATGGGAGGGTTTGGCGCCGTCAAACTCGCGCTCCGCCATCCCGAGTTGTACGCCTTTGCGGGCGGCCTGAGCGCCGCGCTCGACGCTCCTGGCCGCCCGTTCTCGGTGGCGCGCATCGGGCAGTATCGGCACTATCGCTCGATCTTCGGAGCAGCTGGCCAACGCCGCCGATGCTGCAAAGATGCCCTTCTTCTTTCTCACCTGCGGCGACATGGAAGGCTTGCTGGTGACCAATCGAAATTTCGCGCGACTTCTCGAGCAGCGCCACTTCTCTTACGAATTTCACGTCGCCCAGGGCGGGCATTACTGGGGACAGTGGAATGCCGGGCTGGACGCCGTATTCGACAGTCTCCGGGAGCATCTGGGCACACAAAAGGTTGTTCGCAACCCGAGATAGCCTTGAGAACTCTCGGGTTTCCCGAGAAAAGCAGGTCCTTCGCTGCGCTCAGGATGACAACATGAAATGTGCCGCTTTTTCCACATTCCATTCTGCTTGGATCTCTGCCATAATTGATCGTGCACCCCAACCTGCACACATTTCCAAGACAAAATAATGTGAGGAAGCGATGTCGGCAAAGTACATCTTTGTGACGGGCGGAGTTGTGTCTTCATTGGGCAAGGGTTTGGCCGCGGCTTCGTTAGGTTGCCTGCTCGAAAGCCGTGGGCTCAAAGTCAACCTGATGAAGTTTGACCCTTACCTCAACGTCGACCCAGGCACCATGTCACCCTTCCAGCACGGAGAGGTTTTTGTCACCGACGACGGCGCCGAAACCGATCTCGA
>QIAI01000696.1:0-2027 GCA_003224995.1 Acidobacteriota bacterium | reverse complement strand
TACTGTGGGCGACATCGAGTCGCTGCCCTTCATGGAAGCCATTCGCCAGATGCGCCAGGAACTGGGGCGCGAGCACACGTTGTTTGTCCATGTCACACTGGTGCCCTTTATCGCGGCCGCACAGGAACTGAAGACCAAACCTACCCAACACTCCGTCAAAGAGTTGCTCAGCATCGGGATCCAGCCTGACATCCTGCTGTGCCGCACTGATCGCTTCCTGGCGAAAGATATCAAGTCGAAGATTGCACTGTTCTGTAATGTCGAGGAAGAAGCGGTTATCACGGCAAAGGACGTCGCTTCGATCTACGAAGTGCCCCTGGTGTTCGCGCGGGAAAATGTAGATACACTCGCACTGCGATATCTGCACCTGGAGTCGAAGGATCGCGACCTCTCGAAGTGGGAAGAACTCGTACACCGGGTCTACAACCCGAAGGCCGACGTCACCATCGGAATTGTCGGCAAGTATGTCGAATATGAAGACTCCTACAAATCACTGAAAGAAGCGCTGGTGCATGGCGCTCTGGCGCACAACCTGAAATTGCAGGTGAACTGGATCGAGGCCGAAGGGCTCGAAGGGCTCGAAGGGGCTGACTCGCAATTTGAAGCGCAGTTAGAAGACTACGACGGCATCCTCGTGCCTGGTGGTTTTGGCAAGCGCGGGATCGAAGGCATGCTGGTTGCGATCCGCTATGCGCGCGAGAAGAAAGTTCCCTACTTCGGGATTTGTCTCGGAATGCAAACAGCTTGCATCGAATTTGCGCGCAACGTTTGCGGATTGGGGGAAGCGAATTCCAGCGAATTTGACCCAGCCACACCGCACCGCGTGATCTACAAGTTGCGTGAACTACGAGGCGTGGAAGAACTCGGCGGCACCATGCGCCTGGGCGCGTGGCCATGCAAAATTGAACCTGCGACTCTGGCGTACCAGGTCTATGGTAAAGCTGAAATCAGCGAACGCCACCGGCATCGTTACGAATTCAACCGCGAATACGAAAGCACGCTGACCGCTGGCGGGTTGCGGATCTCAGGGTCTACGCCGGATGGAACCTACGTCGAGATGGTCGAGATTCCCGAGCATCCCTACTTCATCGGCTGCCAGTTCCATCCCGAGTTCAAATCGAAGCCGCTCGAGCCTCATCCGTTATTCAAAACATTCGTGGGCGCGGCCTATGAGCACGGCCTCAAGCGCCGCTCGGAAAAAGCGGCCGCCGAAGTCGAGATGTTTCATCGGCCGGAGAAAGTTGGCAGGCGGTAGGGCAGTTTCAGGTTCGAGTCATCAAAACCGAAAGGCAACCACGAAGGACACGATGGTTGCACGAAGGTGGTCGCAAGAACTATTCGCATTTCTTAAGTGCTCTCTTGTTTCCTTCGTGCCCTTCGTGTCCTTTGTGGTTAAGGTTTTTGTAGTGTTGCGCAAGGACAGTGAAGTATTCCTTCGTGTTCCCCTGTGTGCCTCTGTGATTTAAGATTCTGCCGAATCTGCTCGGGCAGCCTTTTTCTCATTGCCGGACCTTGCGTGATCGAAAGCGAAGATCACGCCATTCGGATGGCTGAAATCATTAAGGGTGTGACGCGCTCGCTGAATCTCCCCTTCATTTTCAAAGCTTCCTACGACAAGGCGAACCGGACCTCGCTGAAAAGCTTTCGCGGCCCCGGCCTGAAAGAAGGCTTGCGCATTCTGCAGAAGGTCAAAAAAGAAGTAAAAGTCCCCATCCTCACCGACGTGCATGAGGTCTCCGATGTCGCCGCCGTCGCCGAGGTAGCCGACATTCTGCAAATCCCCGCTTTTCTCTGCCGCCAGACCGACCTGATCGTCGCAGCCGCATTGACCGAGCGCGTGGTCAACATCAAAAAAGGACAATTCGTCTCGCCGTGGGATATGAAGCATGCCGTCGAGAAGTGCCACACCTCGGGCAACAAGCGCGTGTTCGTTACCGAGCGTGGCTCCAGCTTTGGATATAACAATCTCGTGGTGGATATGCGCTCGCTCGCCATCATGCGCAAGTTTGCTCCCGTGGTGTTTGACG
>QIAI01000385.1 GCA_003224995.1 Acidobacteriota bacterium | reverse complement strand
ATCGCGCGCTATGCGGAAGGCGCGATCGATGCCGTCTACCTGATCTTTAACGAGTTCAAGTCCGTGATTCAGCAGCGGCTGGTGGTCGAGCGGGTGTTGCCCATCGTGGAAGTGGGAGTGAGCGAGAAGCAGGTAGCGCGCGAACTGACGCAGAAAGAAAAAGAAGAAGCGCAGAAGGCGGCGATCTCAGCCGGCGTGGGCATGCGGTCGAGCGAGCAGCGCGAGGTGGATGCCGTTGCGGCAGGGTTTGCGACCGCGCCCGTCGATTACATTTACGAGCAATCTCCCGAGGAGTTGTTCAACGATCTGCTGCCGAAGTATGTGGGCATCCAGATTTTCCATGCTTTGCTGGAGTCGGTGGCGGCCGAGCATGCGGCGCGTATGACGGCCATGGAATCGGCAACCAACAACGCAACCGACATGATCGACTCGCTGACGCTGGCAATGAACCGGGCACGGCAGGCGAAGATCACGAAAGAGATTATTGAGATTGTGAGTGGAGCGGCAGCAGCGCAGTAGAGCAGCTGTCAGCGATCAGCTTTCAGCTTGTCGAGGCGTGGCGGGAGTTCTGAATTCTGAGGAAAGAGAGCAGCTGAAAGCTGAGAGCTGATTTCTAAAAGCTGATTTCTATGGCAGAAAATATTGGACACGTAGTGCAGATAGCGGGGCCCGCGGTGGACGTTCAGTTCAGCGAGGCGGGCTTGCCTCCGATTTACCAGGCCTTGCGGGTGATCAGCGACGGCTTCAAGGTGCCGAAGGAGATCAACGTCATTCTCGAGGTGCAGCAGCATCTGGGAGAAGGCCGGGCGCGTTGCGTGGCGATGGAAGCCACCGACGGCATGGTCCGCGGCATGCAGGTCATCGACCAGGGCGGCCCGATTTCCGTGCCCGTGGGACATGGCACGCTGGGACGCGTGATGAATGTCATCGGCGAGCCTGTGGACCAACTCGGTCCAGTCGAATACAAGCAGCGTATGCCCATCCACCGGCCAGCGCCTGCATTCGATGAGCAGGCAACCAGCGCCGAGATGTTTGAAACCGGGGTAAAAGTGGTCGACCTGATTCAGCCTTTAACGTTGCCAAGCAGCACGGCGGTTTTTCGGTGTTCGCCGGAGTCGGCGAGCGCACGCGCGAAGGCAATGACCTGTGGCTGGAAATGAGCGAGTCGGGGGTAATCAAGCCGGGCGATCCTTCGAAATCGAAGGCGGCGCTGATTTACGGGCAGATGACGGAGCCGCCAGGAGCGCGTTTGCGGGTGGCGCTGACCGGGCTTACGGTCGCGGAATATTTTCGCGACGTGGAAGGCACGGACACGCTGCTGTTTATCGATAATATTTTCCGTTTCACCCAGGCTGGCGCGGAAGTTTCGGCGCTGCTGGGACGCATGCCGAGCGCGGTCGGCTACCAACCGAACCTGGCGACGGAAATGGGCGAGTTGCAGGAGCGGATCACGTCGACCAAGAAGGGATCGGTCACGTCGGTGCAGGCGATTTACGTTCCGGCGGACGATTTGACGGATCCGGCTCCGGCTACGACCTTTGCCCACCTGGATGCGACGACAGTGTTGTCGCGCGCGCTGACCGAAATCGGAATTTATCCGGCGGTCGATCCGCTGGCTTCCACTTCGCGCATTCTGGATCCGCGCATTGTAGGAAAAGAACATTACGACGTAGCTCAGGCCGTGAAGAAGACGCTGCAGACTTACAAGGATCTGCAGGACATCATCGCGATTCTGGGTATCGACGAACTCAGCGAAGATCAGAAGGTGACGGTCGCGCGGGCGCGCAAGATTCAGCGCTTCCTGTCGCAACCGTTCCACGTAGCCGAGCAGTTCACCGGGTCGCCGGGACGTTATGTCAAGGTTGCTGACACGGTGAAGGGCTTCAGTGACATTGTGTCGGGCAAGTACGACGACATTCCGGAACAGGCGTTTTATATGAAGGGCACGATTGCGTCAGCCGAAAAGATAAGCTGAACTGACAGCTGACAGCTGAATGCTGAGAGCTTTGAATGTCTGATACTTTCCAACTCGAAATCGTGACTCCCGAGAAGATGGTGGTGAAGGACCATGCGGAGGAGATGCAGATCCCGGGAAAGAACGGGTACTTGGGCATCTTGCCGGGACATGCTCCGCTGATCACCGAGTTAGCGGTGGGCCAGATCAGCTATCGGACTGGGACTGATACGCACTACCTGTGCGTAGCCTGGGGATTCGCCGAGGTGCTGCCTGACAAAGTGACGATCCTGGCAGAGACCGCCGAGCGCGGCGAAGATGTGGATTGCGCCCGGGCCCAGCAGGCGAAGCAACGCGCCGAACAGCGGTTGACGAGCGGGGATCCGGAAGTGGATGTGCCGCGGGCACAGAATGCGCTGGCGCGGGCGAACGCGCGGCTGGATGTCGCGGGCAAGGAAGGGAATGCGGTTGGGAGTTGATGGTCGTTGGGAAATTGTTTGTAGATCTGCAAGCCGCCGGAGGTCTGGCGGCTTTTGGTTTTCTGGAAGTTATCTGAGTGAAAAGGACCTGCTTCGTGGTCGACAAGAAAAGCAGGTCCCCTTCGACTTCGCTCAGGGCAGGCTTTCGCTGCGCTCAGGATGACAAGGGCAAAAAGCAGGTCCTTCGCTGCGCTCAGGATGACAAGCCTGAGGGAGATGCCCCTCGCTCCACTCCTTGAAAATACAGTGCCAGTACGGTCTCAGTATCGTCCGTTGAAGGTGGCCTGGTAGCCGGCTCGATATCCGTCGGTGTACTCGGCCTTGTAAGAGTTCTTGTCGCCATACTCCCGACGATACCCGTGGTCGCGATCTTCGAAGCGAGCGCGGGGATCGGGGTTGAAGGGCTTGTTTTTGTACTGGTCCTCGCGGGCCATGGTTACGCCATCCTGGTACCCGGCGTCGTAGCCCACGCGGCTGTCGTAGGCGTTGTTTCCGTAGTAGCCGTTCCCGGAATAGCCATTATTGCGATAGCGGCCATCGCGGTCACCGTCGCGATCCCCGCGGCGACCCGACTGTTCGTTTTCGAAGCCGGAGCGGAAGCCGTCGGCATAGCCTTGCTGGTAGCCGTTCTGGAACACATTCATGGGCCCCATCCAGCCTTTGTAGCCGCGCGTAGCCTGGCGCCAGTCCGGGGTGTGATAGTCGTAGGGATCGTTCTCGCGGCCTTCGTGGCGGCCGCGCTTTTCCCCATCGTGGAAGCCGCTGTCATAGCCGTACTGCCGGGTCTGAGCCGTGTTGCCGCGGTTGTAGTAATCGTCCCGATCCTGCGCGAACGCAAACGTACCGAGCGCCAGAAGCAGAGAAACCGCCAGGCTTGCCATCCTTATTTGTCGCCGCATACTCACCTCCGTACCGGGTTCCGCTTTTCCGGTATCTTTTCATTTGGGATGCGTGCCGCTTACGGCGTGATGCCTCCCGGCTCACGCGAAAATTCCGTAGTCCAATTCTGAGCAATGTCTGAAGCACTAATGTTTATGCAAGTGCGAAACTTTTTCTGAAGAGTGGGGTTCAATGGCGAACTTCATGGAGTCGGACGGCTCTATCCTTCTGATAGACTTTTTGGTTCCCTAAATCACGCGGGAGTTGCCAGGGCATGCAGATCAGGCGAGTGGGCGTAGTGGGTGCGGGCACGATGGGCAATGGTATCGCCCACGTGTTTGCGCGCAGCGGCTACGCGGTCACGCTATATGATGTGGAACAGCGTTTTCTGGATCGCGCGCTCGAGGGAATCAAGAAAAATCTGGCCCGTGAGACGGCCAAGGCAAAGATCACGGCGGAGCAGGAAGCAGCGGCGTTGCAGAACATTACTCCCGTGCTCGATTTGGCCAGATTGGCGGAGTGCGATTTCGTGATCGAGGCGGCGACGGAAAAATTCGAGATCAAGGCAGAAATTTTTCGCGAACTCGACCGCAGGCTGCGTCCAGAAACTATCCTGGCTTCGAACACTTCCTCAATTTCCATTACGAAAATTGGCGCGCTCACCAAACGTCCCGGCCAGGTGATTGGAATGCATTTTTTCAATCCCGTGCCGGTGATGAAGCTGGTGGAAGTGATTCGCGGGTTGGCGACTTTGCAGGAAACCTACAACGTAGTGCGGGAACTGGCGATTGCGCTCGACAAGACTCCGGTGGAAGTGAACGATGCTCCCGGCTTCGTGTCGAACCGGGTGCTGATGCCTCTTCTAAATGAGGCAATGTACACCGTGATGGAAGGGGTGGCGACGGCGGAAGCGGTGGACGAAGTCTTCAAGCTGGGTATGGCGCATCCGATGGGACCGCTGACATTGGCGGACTTCATCGGCCTGGACGTGTGCCTCGACATCATGCGCGTGCTGCACTCGGGCCTGGGCGATCCGAAGTACCGGCCGTGTCCCCTGCTGATCAAGATGGTGGATGCAGGCTGGCTGGGGAAGAAGAGTGGACGAGGGTTTTATGAGTACAGGCTCTAGCTTTCAGGCTCTAGCTTGGGCTCTCAGTTTTCGGTATCGGCTGTCAGCTTTGGGTGCGGGCTTTCGCTCTCGTTGAATTTGATCCATTGCTGACAAAAGTGACCAATGAATCCAATCGAGAATGCCTAAAGGCGTAAGTCGAGAGCTTGATAGCTACTGTGGTGTCCCAGAAATAATAGCATTAGGAAAATTCTGAGTGAGGAGAACCGGTCGGTTGAAAACACAAGGTCCCTCCACTGCGCTTCGCTCCGGTCGGTAGAGCCTGAAAGGTAGAGACTAAAAACTAGAGCTTGAAAGCTAGAGCCTGAAAGCTAGAGCCTGAAAGCTAGAGCCTGAACGCTAGAACCCTGAACGCTAGAGCCTGAACGCTAGAGCCTGGTACTCGAAAGGCCTGAAGTAGCATGACGACTGCATGGGGACAAATATTGCCGGAGGACGAAACGACCGCTGGTCGGGATATCGGCTTCTATGTGTTCGCCGTTGGGTTGGGGATGGTGGCGGGCTGGGTCGATATCAAAGTTGGCGATCTGTTGTTCACGGCGCTGCTGGTGCTGGCCCCGTGCATGGTGTTGGGGTTGATGCGGCCGTCGCGTCCGTGGCGCTGGGTGCTGGTGGTGGGCGCGATGGTGCCTCTGGCGGAGTTGCTGGCTTATCTTGTCCTGTCGCAAAAGCCCTCCAGGGCGCAGGTGTACGAATCCTTCCTCGCGTTTCTGCCTGGCATCGCCGGTGCGTATGGAGGAGCTTTGTTGCATTATGCGATTCGGAATATTACCGGCGAGAAGTAACGCGAGCTACGGGTCGCGAGCTAGGAGCCGCGAGCTGCGGTTTGGAGTCAAGCTCGGCACGAAGGATCATTAGGGGCGCACGAAGGTCTGGGCTAACCAAAAAAGTACTCACGTTTTCACAGGCTTAGCGAGTATGCTGCGGGCATGGGAGTGTCGGTTTCGGTGCTGGCCAGCGGCAGCCGCGGCAACAGCACTGTAGTGCAAACTTCAAGCACCCGCATTTTGGTGGATGCCGGAATTTCGTGCCGTGAGACCTTCAAGCGCTTGAAGGTTCTGGGGGAGGATCCGCGCGCGCTCTCGGCCATCGTCATCAGCCACGAACACTGCGATCACGTCTACGGCTTGCTCACGCTGGCGAAGAAGCTGAAGGTTCCCGTATTCATGACGGGAGCCACTCACCAGGTGTGGGCGCGGGCGATGCGCGATGAAAACGGGGTGCGGCCAACGCTCGAGCGGCTGGAGATTTTCTGCTCGGGCAAGAGCTTTCAGATCGGCGATATCGCGGTCACACCCTTCACCATTCCGCATGACGCGGCCGATCCGGTAGGTTTTACGTTCCGGGCTGAAGGCGTGAAGGTTGGAGTTGCGACCGACTTAGGCTATGTGCCGGCCAGCGTGAAGGACCACTTACGGCGCTGTGAAGTGCTGGTGGTGGAATCGAATCACGATGTTGAGATGTTGCGGGTGGGACCTTATCCATGGTCAGTCAAACAGCGGGTTATGAGTCGCGTAGGGCACTTATCCAATGACGCACTCGCGGAATTCTTCACCAGCGACTATGATGGTGAGGCAGCATACGTGGTTCTGGCGCACCTTTCCGAGCATAATAATCATCCTGAACTTGCGCGGAAAGCGGCGGAAAAGGCCTTGGGTCCCCGTCGAACGTTGCTTCTCAACCGCGTGATGCTGGCATCGCAAACTGAGCCGTTGGAGCCGATTCGCCTGTAGTCACAAGTATGAGTCAGTGCGTCGACCCCCTCGTAGGCAAGATCCTTGCCGGCTGGCGTTATGACATATCCGGCATTGCGCCCGAGATGCGCGCTGATTACGAGCAACACTTCGCGTCATGCGAGCATTGCCGGAGCCGGCAGAAACTGCATCGCATTATCGACGTCTCCCTGATCGTGCTGGCTTCGGTTTCGGCAGCGGTGTTCCTGCTCCGCGTTGCTGTGGCTCATCGTGGCTGTGGCCACGCCTGCGCCCACCACAATGGTGGACGTGGCGCGGCTGGGAGCACGACGCGTGCACGATCGGCTGCCGGCCGAGATCCGCGAACGATTGCCGGAAGATCTGCGGCTGAAGATCACCGGGTCGTAGGCAGCCCAGTCCTTGGTCATCGGCCAAGGCCTCCTTGGGAATTTAACCGCTGTGCTTTCTTTCACAGGCGCGACTTTTCGTCGATTACAGCATCCGATAGGCAGCGTTATGAAGAAAATCCGCTACATCATGGCGTTGTTATTGTTGAGTGCGACTGTCATGAGTTCGTTGGCAGTCCAAAGTTCCACCGCCGACCATGGAAGCCGGCCTACTAGTGGATGCCATGAACATGGGAAGAGCAGTCCTGCACCACCGCACAGCGATTACGCGTGTTGTGTAGCAGGGCACGGCTTTGCAGTTGTACAGGCATCGTTCGATCCACGCTTTGCTTTGCAGGTGTTGCTGAACATCGTTTCAGAGACAGATCGCAAGGCGAGCCCTGCGGTTTGCGAAATCATCACACTACCCTTCTTGCCTGATTTTCCTCCGGGCAGCATGCCCCTTCGCGTTTGATCGACCTCCGCTTTCGAACATCACAGATGGCCGGAACGTGAGTTCAGGCGTGTGCTTCTATTTTTTTTGTGCATGCAACATGGAGGATGTAGGTGCGGGCAGCTTTCTTTTCTTTACTGATACTTAATTTATTGCTGGGAGCCGGACGTGCGCAGGATCGGAACGCGACCCTGCCGGCCGATCACTCTGCTCACGACATGCAGAAAATGAATATGAAGATGTCGATGGGCGGACCCGACTGGATGCCTTCTCCCCATGCGGGGTCGGGAACGGCTTGGCAGCCCGCGTCCGTGCCGGGATATTTCTGGATGACATCGCGGGGACAATGGGACCTGATGGCGCATGGAGTTCTGTTCCTGACGTACAACCAGCAGGGTGGACCGCGAGGTGTGGGCAAAGCCGAGTCGGCGAACATGCTCATGTTGATGGAACAACACAAGCTGGGGCGGGGAACGCTGCTTTTACGGCAGATGTTTTCGGCGGAGTCGCTAACTTCGCCGCATCCGGGATTTCCGGAACTATTTCAGACCGGCGAAACCTATCATGGGCAGCCGTTGGTGGACCATCAGCATCCCCACAACGTATTTGCGGAACTGGCGGCGTTTTACTCACTGCCACTGACGAAAAGAGTTTCCTGGCTGATTTATGGAGGCCCCTCCGCCGAGCCGGCGCTGGGGCCGGTGACCTATATTCACCGGGCATCAGCCTCGGAGATGCCATTCGCCCCTTTGAGTCACCACTTGCAAGATTCGACGCACACCAGTTTTGGAGTGATCACTTCGGGGGTGAGGATCGATCGCTTCAAGATGGAAGGATCGGTTTTTAACGGGCGCGAGCCGAATGAGCAGCGCTGGAGCATTCAACTGGCGGCGCTGGATTCATGGTCGGTGCGCGCCAGTGTCGTACCGTCGCGCAACTGGACAGCACAATACAGTTATGGCCGCTTGCTGCATCCGGAGGCGGCGGAGCCGGGCGATGAGAAGCGGCAAACGGCTTCACTGGAATACAATCGGCCGTTTTCTGAGGGAAACTGGGCGACTTCGATGATTTGGGGCCGTAAGCATAAAGACGAGAGCGGGACCAACCTGAACAGTTATCTGCTGGAATCGACTGTAAATTTCTTGCGCAGCAACTACGCCTACACGCGGCTTGAACTGGTGGATAAAGATGAATTATTTCCGCAAGCCGCGGTACACCCGTCGTATCGCATTGGGGCCTACACGTTTGGCGGCGTGCGCGATCTCCTGCAAAATCAGCACTGGAAGCTTGGCCTGGGCGCCGATGTGACGTTTTACAGTAAGCCCGGGGTCCTGGATAACGCTTATGGTTCCAATCCGGTTTCGTTTCGGATCTTTTTGCGAGTACGGCCTGGGTTGATGGAACATCCATCGCATTAAGGGCGCGAATCGGCCAGTTACGATGGCGCAAAGCTACGTGACTTTGTAAGGCTTACGTAAAAAATTGTTGCCAATCGCGGCACTGTTGCTAAATCTTGAAGAGGCAAGTGCCGAAATTAAGGCACAATGAGCACAGTGGAATCCGCGATCAAGATCGTGCGCGTTCTTCAGATCGCCATGCTGATGAGCGTGCTGCTGTTCGTGATCGTCGGACAGGTGGTTGGGTCGAATCCGCGGCTCAGTAACCCAGCGCTTAGCAATCCAACCCTGTTCTATGCCTTGTCGATGGCCACGATCACCATCGTGGGAGTGATCCTGGTGGTGCGGCGCACGTTGGTAATGCAATCGTCCGTAGCGCTGGCGGCGCGTCCGAATGATCCGGCGACCTTGAGTCGATGGCGGGCAGGGTATGTGATGACGTACGCGCTTGCGGAAGCAGTCGCGTTGTTTGGTCTCGTGCTGCGGATGATCGGGTTTTCGCTTTCCCAAGTGGCATCCTTCTACATAGCGGGATTCATCCTGCTGCTGTTCTTTGGACCGCGCAGGCCGGGGCCTCAACTCCGGTAGCCCTCGCCGCGAATTTGCCGTACGATTCTTCGAGGAGATGATTGTGTCCATTGGCACCCCGGAAGAATTGGAAGCATTGCGGGCGGCGGGGGTGGTCGTGCGCCGCGTGCTGGAAGCGATGAAGAAGCAGATACGGCCGGGTGTGACGACGGCAGAGCTGGATCGGATCGGGCGCGAGACCATGGAGGCGAATGGAGCGCGATCGGCGCCGGCCAGTGTGTATGGCTTCCCGGGCGCGAATTGCATCAGCGTGAATGACGAGGCCGTGCACGGGATACCTGGCGATCGAGCGCTCCGGGAAGGCGATCTTTTGAAGCTGGACGTCACGGTGGAGAAAGACGGCTTCATGGCGGATGCGGCGGAAACCATTGCGGTGGGGGCAGTCACGGCCGAGGCCCGGCGGCTGATCTCATGCGCGCAACGCGCATTTCAAAAAGCCATGCTGGTGGCGCGGGCGGGGTATCGAGTGTCGGAGATTGGCCGGGTGGTGGAGCGCGAAGTGCGGAGGCATGGATTTTCAGTGATTCGGGAACTGGGTGGACATGGCATTGGGCGCACGATTCACGAAGAGCCGCGAGTCCCAAACTATGCAGATCCGGAAGCCCGCCAGGTGCTGACAGAAGGCTTGGTCATCGCGGTCGAGCCGATCATTGCGGCTGGATCGGGCAAAGCCCTACTGGCCTGCGATGGTTGGACGATGCGGACCGCGGATGGCAGTCCGGCGGCGCACTACGAGCATACGATTGTGATTACGCGGGGAGCGCCCTTGCTGTTGACGGCTTAGGCGCGGCAAGAATCAGAGATATACCCTTTCGACAACCCCCCTAAGCTGATTGGACGGGGCACCCACATGGCGGAGTTCTGTGTCAGGTTCTAGTGTGATGTCCCAGAAATAAATAGCATAAGGAAAATCCTGACTGAACAGAACCGGTCATTTGAAAAACACAAGGTCCCTCCACTCCGCTTCGCTCCGGTCGGGATGACAAATTTATGGCTCGAATTTGTCGGGATGACAGACTTATGGCGCGAATTTGCGGCACAGGACATTAGTCCCTCTGGCACCAACGGGCCATTCGATTAGGGCGCGATTCGTTGACCGGGAGCGACTTTCCGGATAAAGTCCAATTTCTGACGTTTGTCGCCTCTGGAGAATTGTGTTCTTCCGTTTTTACCGCCTGTGGGTTCTAGGGGTTGGATTGTGTCTGGGAGTCGTGTGCCTGCCAGCCTGGGCGAGCAATTTTTCCACACAAACGCGAGTGGGACTGCGCTCGGGGGATCAGTGGGAGCCGGCCATCGCGGCGGACGGCTACGGGCACGTCTACATTCTTTATCCCCAATATCTGCACGTACCGGGATGCACGAGCTGTCCTATTCCTTCCATGATTCTGGTGGAGAGTGTGGACAATGGGGTTACGTGGAGATCGGAGCGGCGGATCGCAAATCGTAACTCGGCGCAGTTCGATGCGCAGATCGTAGTGGATCCGGTCGACCGGAGAACCGTCTACGCCGGCTGGTTAGAGAATGACCGCAAGGACATCGTGGTAGCGCGGTCAGTGGATTTTGGGCTGACGTGGACCACGGTGGTGGCCATCCGTACCGAGACCGAGGCGGACAAGCCGGTGCTCGCAGTGCATGGACTGGATGTGTATGTGGCGTATAACCGGGCGGCAAAGGTTTGGGTAGCGGGGTCGCATGATGGCGGAAATATATTTACGCCGGTGAATGTAAATCCCGGGGACAGCATGGGGTGGGCGCAAGCCGGCGGAGCTGGCATTGATCCCACGGGCAACTTGTTCGTTTCTTGGGCAGGATACACGCGGGTGGGTGCAGGTCAGGGGCCGGTGAATTTGTATGTCAGCCGCTCGGGGGATGGCGGCAAGAGTTGGGGAACGGCATGGATGGATTCTTCCGGTGCACCGCCGGAATGCGCGACCAATGAATGCGGGTGGGCGTATCTAGGCGCACAAATCACAGTCAGCGCGGATGCTGCAGGCACGTTATACGCGTTGTGGAATGCAGGCACGATCAATCGAGGCGCGGAGCGAATCTATTTCGCGTCGTCAACCACGGCGGGCGCAACCTGGTCGGCGAAAGTCAATGTATCGAACGCGGCAGCGGGAGTGTCGCATGCGTTCCCAACCATGGTTGCAGGCATGGCCGGCGATGTGCGGATCGCGTGGATGGACACGCGGCAGAGTCCTTTCTGGAACACGTACTACCGAAGCTCTACTAACGGGGGTGCGACCTGGTCGACGGAGGCGCGGTTGTCGAGTTACGTGCCGGGATTCAGCTACATCGATGGGCGGGGCTTCAAGTTCCCCTTCGGCGATTATTTCGAGATGGACATTGACAATCATGGTGACACGCAGATCGTGTGGGGAGAAGGGTTAACCTACGAGTCACCAGGTAGTATCTGGTATAGCAACGGTCGATAGGGCATGCTCTTTGTATCTGTCGCGGCGCGAGTGCTGAGGACAGAGGCAAGGAGAATGCATGATCCTGCTATGCGTAAATTTCTGGGCCGTCCTCGGCTCGGCCGTCGCCACCATGGTGATTGGCTTTCTCTGGTACTCGCCTCTGTTGTTCGCGAAGCCCTGGATGCTCGCCATGGGCTACGATCCCGCCGATAAAGCTCGTATCGCAGAGATGCAGAAGAAGGCCGCGCCCCTGTATGGGATTTCGTTTCTTT
>QIAI01000695.1 GCA_003224995.1 Acidobacteriota bacterium | reverse complement strand
CGGATCGGCCACTCATCACTTCGCGCCGGTGTGCCTCAATAGCCTCCTCTACAAAACCGAGAAAGATCTCCAGCAGATCAGCGAGATCCTGGGGAACAAACAGAACGCGCGGCACTGGCAGGAGCGCGCCCAGCTACGAAAAGACCGAATTCAGAAATATCTCTGGGATGCGCAGCGCGGCATGTTCTTTGATTACAACCTCGATTCCAGTTCGCGCTCGACCTACGAGTACATCACCACTTTCTATCCCCTGTGGGCCGGGCTGGCGACGAAAGAGCAGGCCGAGGCTGTGAGACGCCGTCTATCTGTTTTCGAACACCCGGGCGGACTGGCGATGAGCAACCGCGATAACTCCGTCCAGTGGGACTATCCGTATGGCTGGGCTCCCACCGAACTGCTCGCGATAGAGGGATTGCGGCGCTACGGCTTTAAAGAGGACGCCGATCGCACCTCTTATGAGTTTCTGTCGACCGTTGCCGAGAATTTCCGCCGCGACGGGACGATTCGCGAGAAGTACAACGTGGCATCGCGCTCATCAGAGACTCCCGTGGCGGCTGGCTACAACCAGAACGTGGTAGGGTTCGGGTGGACGAACGCAGCGTTCCTGGCGTTGCTGCATGCGCTGCCGCAGGAGATGGTAACGAAGCTGGCTGCGGAGCAGACTGCTCCCGCCGCGGCTGCAAAATAGTCCTCCTGATGTGGCTTTAACGCTGGCTGAAGCGGGCGCTCTCGCCACCAGAAAAGATCAATCCGGCTTGGTGTTTTGCACGTCCTGCAGTTGTTGGGCGAGTTTGCGTTCACGTTCGGCGTCTTCGGTTTTGCCCATATCCTGATACGCCTGTCCGAGCAGGTGATGCGCGACGGAGTTGTTAGGATCGACACTCAGCGCGTGCTGCAGAGCCCGCGCCGCCAACTCAGCCTCTCCTTTTTTCTCCAGCACTTTTCCCATCAGGATGTATGCGCCCGTGTTGGTGGAGTCAAGCCAGATGGAGCGCTGCAGCAGGATGCGCGAGTAGGCGTCCGCCAGCTTGTAATAGGTGGCCGCGTGCCCGGGGTTGAGCGCAAGTTCCGCCTGAAAATCGGAGATGGCTTCAGGGATTTTGGATTTATAAAGATGCAATTCTCCCACGAAGAAATGGGCTAGCGGGAGTTTGGGATCGAGCGAGATGGCCTTCTCCGCGTACTCCTCGGCCACAGGATCGAACTCCTGCCGCAGCAGGACCCGCGCTGTAAAGAGATAGGCGGCGGCAGAGTCGGGCGCCACGTCGAACATGCGCGCGAACGCCTTGCGTGCTTGCGGGTAGTCCTTGGTCTGGATGTAGCAAACCCCCAGAATGTAGGAAGCATCGACGTTGGCGCGCGGGTACCAGCCCTGAACTTTTTCGAGCAAGGGAATGGCGTCGGCGGGACGCCCCGCCAGATAGTTGGAGAGTCCCAGGAGTTGAATGGATTCGTTGTCTCGTGGATTTTCCAAAGATGCCTTTTTGAGCGCCTCAATGGCCTTCAGATAGTCGCCGCTTTTGTAGTAGGCGATACCGAGTTCGTGCGACAAGCCGCGCATCTCCGGGTTTGTGGCAGCTAGCTTTTGCAGTTCGCCAACCGCTTCTTCATTCTTGCCCTGCTGGAGAAGGCGTCGTGGCCCGTCGAACTGGGTCTCGCTGGATTGGGACGGGGCAGCGGGCAGAGGCTGCTTGTCTTGCAGTGCGCCCTCAGCAGCGCCGGCCGCAAGAAGGATGCAAAGAACGGAAAGAAGCATGGAATGACGCATGAAGGCTGATGGAGATTAGAGCACAAAGTGCTCGAGAACGTTGGCTGTCGAACCTTAGGTTTGAGGAAAAGCAAAAAAGAGGGAGCCCGGAAGGGCTCCCTTTGCACAAGGCCTAAGTGGCTAAGGTTTAGAACTCGATGCGCAATGCGAACTGGAGTTGGCGCATGCTCGTGCCGCCTTCCAGTCCCGTGATCTTGCCGTTGTTTCCCCCTTGGCAATCCACGCAACCGTTCGCCCCATTGTTGGCGCTGAAAGCGAGTACAGGGTGATTGAACACGTTAAAAGCGTCCATGATGAATCGCGCCCGAACTCGCTCCGTGATAGAGAATGCCTTCGAGACGGACAGGTCAGAGTAGAACCCGCGCGGCCCGTGGTAGACATTCTTGCCAATGTTGCCGATGGTGCCGCAAGCCGGCAAAGCGTACGGGCCAGAGCTGGTGCCCGCGTAAAGAAAGTGCGCGTGTGGTTCACTGGATCAAGCGGACCGACCCCAAATTTCATCGAGCCCTTCGCCTTATTTGGACGGCATGGACCGCTGCCATCAAAGAAGGCGCCGCACTCGCTGATACTAGGCGTCCACGGCAGACCGCTGCTCCAATTGGTGGTGTTGCTCACTTGCCAACCACCAATCACCAGGTCTTTGGCTCGGCCGACACCGCTGAAGTACGATTTTCCTTTGCCGAAGGGAAGTTCGTACACGGTATTGAGCACCCAGACCTGGTTGCGATTGAAATCGACAGGACCCCATGCAATTGGGTGACTGATGGCATAGTACTGGTCCGTGTAGTTGTTTGCGTGTGAGAAGGTGTAGTGAGTCAGGAACTGGAGGCCGCGGGAAAAACGCTTGTCCAGTTTGACCTCAAACGCATTGTAGGTACTAGCGGCGTCGTTGCCGTAGTAGTTGCCCAGGTCAAATGGAATTCTGGGAAAGAGCGGCCGGCGCGCATTGGACGGTGTGGTTGCGCTGAAGCCCCCGAACTTGTTCTTTCCAGGATTGGCCGTGTCAGCCACGATCACACTTGTTCCCGGCCCGGCAGCAACGGGATTGATGTCATAGTTCGGCCCATTGCCGGCGAAGCCGTGAGTTCCCTTGCTGCCCACGTAAGACACTTCCAAAGACATCGTGTTCGTAACTTGACGCTGAACGGTGGCGTTCCATGCGTCCACCGTGGGTAGAACTTGCTTGGTCGGACGAATGTGTGTACCTGACAATTGTGAAGTGAGAGGAATGAACCCGTCGGCGGGAACCGCTGGGAAAGCGGTAGCCGGGTCGACGAGCGGTATCGAATTCGGACCAGCGTCCAAACTGAACAGCGGGATCAGGTTGCCCGACGCGCCTGCAGTTACGTTGCTGGCATCATAATTCTGCTTCAGCAAGACAGGCAGATTCTGGGTCACGGTATGCCCGAAATTGGAACCGAACACGCCGATGTCATAGCTTCGCCCATAACCCAAGCGAACGACGGTCTTTGGAGTGACCTGGTAGGCGACGCCCAAGCGGGGTGCAAACGCTTTGTAAGTGTTGGCGACATTGCCTGCCAGATTGTATTTACCGATGCCGCCGACGCGAATGCCGCCGGTTCCACCATTATCGACAATGTTCGCGAACCCGCCATTGCCCTTGGCATTCACTGTCTCCGGGAAATAAATCTCCCAGCGTAATCCGTAGTTGATGGTCAGCTTGGAGGTTACGCGGAAAGTATCCTGACCATAGAAGAACCAGCGCTTTTGGCGTTCAGCGGCGTTGGCTGCACCGGGAAGGCCCGGATTGGTTACGTAGCGGGCGAACGAGGTGACGTCGCCCAGCAGGAAGGTGGCTAGATCAAGACCGCCGAGGCCACCGTTGGAAGTTCCCTCAGGACTGAAGTTGTATTCGCCGGTGCGATTGTTATCGCTGGGAATTCGCAAATTCA
>QIAI01000694.1 GCA_003224995.1 Acidobacteriota bacterium | reverse complement strand
AGGGGACTCATCCCATCAGCGCAGCGGAGCCACGACCGCAACATCGAATTTTGAATAGTACTTCTTCACGTCGTCGGGCCCGTACTTGTCGCGAAATTTCTCGACAATAGACTTCACCTGGGTGGCATCTGTAACCGGAACAGCCTGAGCTTCCGCTTCTGCGTCGCCGGCTTCGATCCGAATCTTCGGATTCTTCAGCACGTTTTTGTACCATTCCGAAGCGGACCCATGCACCGGCAGGAGGTTAAGCTTCCCGCCTTCGAATACAAACCACACTGGATTCGAAATGGTGCGTGCTGACTTTCTACCGGTGACGCTGAGCGTAATTTCCTGAGATCGGGAAAGTTGCTCTTTTAGAACATCGTTCTGCGCGGGCATAGGCCCTCCTTCCTCTAATGGCTGGCGAATACTGCTGGTTTCACGCTTTAGAAAATAGCTCTTTCGCGATCATCCCCAGGTTTCCTCCTCAGCGGCCCACCAGCTTTTGCAGTTCTTCCGGATAGCGAGCACCCTGGACTGTGATCTTGGAAGCTGCGACATCCAGTTCGCGGAGATCCTCGGGCGTAAGTTCGACGTTCACGGCTCCAATGTTTTCTTCCAGGCGGTGCAGCTTCGTCGTCCCCGGAATGGGAACGATCCACGGTTTCTGCACCAGCAGCCACGCCAGTGCGATCTGAGCTGGAGTTGCCTTCTTGCGTTGTGCGACCTGGATAACCAAATCCACCATAGCCTGATTTGCTTTCCGGTTTTCCGGCGTGAAGCGAGGGACGATGTTGCGGAAGTCATTTTTGCCGAACTTCGTTTCTTCACTGATCTTGCCGGTGAGGAAGCCTTTTCCCAGCGGACTGAATGGAACGAATCCGATCCCGAGTTCCTCGAGCGTTGGGATCACTTCCTTTTCCGGCTCTCGCCACCAAAGCGAATACTCGCTCTGTAGTGCGGTGACCGGCTGAACCGCGTGGGCACGACGAATGGACTGCACGCCTGCTTCCGAGAGCCCGAAGTGCTTCACTTTGCCTTGCCCGATCAAGTCCTTCACAGCTCCCGCCACGTCTTCCATCGGAACGTTCGGATCAACACGGTGCTGATAGAACAGATCGATGACGTTGGTCCTCAGTCGCTTGAGCGAGGCCTCGGCAACCTCCTTGATGCGCTCTGGCCGGCTGTCAACTCCGAGCTGTTTGCCCGAAGTCGGATCAATTTTGAAGCCGAACTTGGTGGCGATCACCACCTCTCCGCGGAACGGAGCGAGGGCTTCGCCCACCAGTTCTTCGTTGGTGAATGGACCGTACACTTCGGCGGTGTCGAAGAAGGTGATGCCGCGTTCGACCGCCGCCCGAATCAGCGTGATTCCCTGCTGCTTGTCTACTGCTGGTCCGAGACCAAAGCTCAATCCCATGCAGCCCAGTCCCACCGCCGAGACTTCCAGATTGCTTTTTCCAAGTTTGCGTTTTTTCATTGCGTGATGATTAAGCGCCCCTCCGAAAACTGATACGCGCGCGGAAGGTCCTTCCCAACAAGGCCTCGCGTGATCGATCCCATGACGTGATGCGTCACCGTATGCAGGTGTTCATTCACGTCGTAGCTGCCGAAGGAAGCCTCGTACCCGTTTTGAACATAGTCGTTGCTTAGCGCGGACTGCGAATCCGGGAACATAATTTGCACCGACACGTGCCCATCGCGCGTGTAGAGCAGCATGCCCTTCCGATCAGTGATGCGCCGTACTTTCCCTCCCGACCCTGGTTCTTCCATCCAGGCGAGGCGCCACGCTCCCACCAACTTCTCCTTGGCAGAGTCCGGGCCGCTGTCTTTCTTTTCTGCGGACTGTGCCCGCGCGATTCCACTGAGAGCCATAAGGGCCGCCAACGTCGAAAAGAGCAGCGCTTTCATATTCGATCCCTCGCGTAACAATTGAGACTCATAACCATGGCATACTCCGATTCCAAGCGCTTCCTTATATTCGTACAATTATCATCGTAGGTTTTGCACCGCATGCCGCATGGACGGTGCTGGGTGGCCCATTCAAGCCGTCCTCTGGCTTGAGTGGGGCAGTTAAACACTTGCATTCCAAGGACGGAATGAGCTGTTCGGCCCGATCGAAAACTCATGCCCTGCAGCGCACGCTCCCAAGTACGCGCACACAAAGAAGATGAGTTCCTGCCGCAAGGTTTCGAAGTTCTTCTCGGGGGCAGCGGATTCGAGCAATCTTCGAATGACTCCAGACATGGCACCCTGAATCATCGAAGCTGCGAGTTTTGGGTCTTTCACCACCGGTTCACGGGCGGCAACCAACATCTCAACCTGTCTGCGATTCTGCTCATCGGGCTCGTGCTAAATGCAACCCTGAACTGGTGGTGGGCAGACCCGGTGTCTGCTCTCATCATGGTTCCAATCATCGCCAAGGAAGCGATTGAATCGTTGAAGGGCGAGGTCTGTTGCGGGACAGATGCCTGCTGCTAAGCGTCTGTTTTGCGCGGGAATGCTGGAACAGCACTCGCACATCGGCAGCAAGGGAAGCGAAAGATAGTCGAGTCGCTGGACAACGACACAACCACGGCACAATTGGCAAAATGGGAGGAACAAGCGAGCCAGAGGGAAAACCAGAAACCGAAAAAAACTAAGTTATTGGTCGGGACGGGCAGATTTGAACTGCCGACCCCTCGCACCCCAAGCGAGTGCTCTACCAGGCTGAGCCACGTCCCGACAGGAAGGAATCCGCGCTCTCGATCCGCTGCGGATAGGGTTGACTCCGAAATTCTATCACTAACTC
>QIAI01000384.1 GCA_003224995.1 Acidobacteriota bacterium | reverse complement strand
GTCGGCGCTCTACCGAATCGCCGAAGTCTCTACAACCGCGCGCGATCTCGCAGAGCTTTATCCATCGATCCACGCCATTGTTGCTCATCTTTTGGATGCGAAGAACTTCTACATCGCACTCCACGATGCCGAAGCGAACTGGCTGACGTTTCCCTACTTTGTCGACGAGTTCGATTCCGCGCCAGTTCCAAGAACGCCGAAGAAAGGGCTTACGGAATACGTTTTGCGCAGCGGGCAACCACTGCTGGCGACGGGAGAGAAGCTGCATCAACTGGCCGCCGCTGGTGAGTTGGAACGCACGGGTTCGCCGGCCGACGATTGGCTCGGCGTACCCCTGAAACAAGGAGACAAGACGTTTGGCGTCCTCGCGGTTCAACATTACGCGGCGCGCACACGTTTCGGGGATCGAGAACGGGACGTGCTTACGTTCGTGTCCCAGCAGGTCGCGAATGCCATCGAGCGCAAGCGCAACGAGGAGGCTCTCTCCCGATCGGAATCAAGATACCGGTCTCTGGTCCAGAGCGCGGTGGTGGGTATTTTTCGGGCAACCCGGGAATGGCGCTTTCTGGAAGTGAATCCGGCCCTGGCAGCCATGTTGGGATATCACTCGCCGGCAGAGTTCCTGGCACAAAGCGCGCACCATGAGGTATTCGTGGACCCGCAGGCGAAGGCGACGGTGCAAATCAGTTTTCTGAGGCTGGGAAAATTTGAAGGAGTGGAAGCGCAGTGGCGGCGCAAGGACGATTCGCTGATCGCCGTCCGTCTCAGCGGGCGAGGCATCTGGGATGAACGGGAAGGAACAGAAATCTTTGAGGTGATTGCCGAGGACGTCAACGAGCGCAGAGCGCTTGAAGATCAACTCCGCCAGTCGCAAAAAATGGAAGCGGTCGGCACTTTGGCGGGCGGGGTGGCGCACGATTTCAATAATCTACTCACCGTCATCACCGGATATACGCAGATCTTGATGGAGCAACACGGGCAGAACGCTCAATCCGTGCACTCGCTGGAGCAGGTATTCCGAGCCGCAGAGCGCGCTTCTGCCCTGACCCGTCAATTGCTGGCTTTCAGTCGGCGCCAGATGCTGCGACCGCGCGTCATCCACTTGAATTCCCTGGTGCGAAACGTCGAGAAGATGCTCCATCCACTGCTAGGGGAACGCATCCGTATTGATCTCGAAACCGCGCCCGATATCGGGGTAGTGAAGGCTGACCCGGGACAAGTCGAACATATCCTGATGAACCTGGCCGTGAATGCGCGCGACGCCATGCCACGAGGCGGAACGCTGACCGTCGCGACCGCCAACGCGGACATTGGGCATGAATTCAGACGGAAACATCCCGGAGCGATGCCGGGACGCTATGTCGTACTCTCGGTTTGCGACACCGGAACTGGAATGAGTCCCCACGCGCTCGCACACTTGTTCGAGCCATTCTTTACCACCAAGGAACCGGGCAAGGGCACGGGCCTTGGACTCTCCATGGTGTATGGAATTGTGAAGCAGAGTGGCGGGTATATCACAGTCGAAAGTGAGGTTGATGCCGGAAGCACGTTCCGAATCTATCTGCCCAGGGTGGAGGCTTCGGAGGAAGTGGAGGAAGACGAAGCTGTGGTGGCAACACGCAGCACGGGATCGGGCACGATTCTGCTGGTGGAAGACGAGGATGCGGTGCGCAGCCTGGTGGAGACCATTCTCACTTCCGACGGGTACAAAGTTCTGGTTGCGGAATGCGCCGAAGCTGCAGCATCCTTGTGTCGGAGCTACGAATCGACCATCGACGTTCTCCTCACCGACGTAGTCATGCCGGATGTCAGCGGCCCGGAATTGGCGAAAAGCCTAGTGGCGATGCGACCTGGACTGAAAGTTATATACATGTCGGGATACGCGGGGGAGTACCTCGATGGCGAGGGGATCGCGGCCGACGGTGCGGGTCTGCTGCAAAAACCCTTTACTGCCGCCAGCCTCGGCGAGAAGATTCGCCAGGTTCTGCAGCAGCCGGTTGGACGCTAGATCCTGCCCGCTACGCAATGTAGCTCTTACCGCTTATCGCAATCTCCTCTGCTGCGAGCTTGACGCCTCGCCTACGCTCTGATACTTTGCCGCGAATTCACCGAGCATTCCCCGCATGCGTCCCCTTGGCGTAACGATCATTGCAATCTTGACCTGGCTTCGTGCATCGCTGTATGCGCTCGGGGGATTGATGCTGATCGGCGTCGGCCATCTCAGTGCGAGGCTCGTGTCCGCCATTGCGACCGACTCGTTCCTGGAGCGTGTGGTATCAGGGCTCGGTAAGGCGCTGGGCGTGGGCGCACTGATGATTGCCTTGGCGTTTATCGTCATCGGATTCGGCCTATGGGAGTTGAAGGGGTGGGCCAGAACTGCAACCCTGATTTTGGCCACGCTCTGGTTGCTTTCCGCTCTGCTGAGCGTGATGCGATACCCCTCCGCATTCCACATCGTTCGAGCGCTGGTGGACGTCGCGATCCTGGTCTACCTCATGCTGCCCCAGGTTAAGGGCCTGTTTGCCCCGACTTCCCTTCCCGCTAAGTTGTAGAAATGGTTGTACAACTAACGTCTCACCCTCCCAGTAAACATAGTTCAGCAATGAAAAACCGCAAACCTTTGTGTTGAGTGTGCATATGTTTGCAGATGGGGAACGTACTCCATCGATCAGTCGTGCTCGTAACTCATTGAAAAATGGCTTCTGCTCCCACTGGTTACTTTTGGCACCACAGATGCTTACATTAGTAACCTAGTGGCATTGTGTCTTGTAAGAAGGGTCTCGATCCCCCGAGGCCGAGCCGTAAACAGGGGTGGTATCACAAGGGTTCAGGAGGGTTGTCATGAGGCGAGTACTGCTATTAACGTTGCTGGCTCTAGCATTACCGATGGTGGCATTTGCTAGCAGCAGCATTGACATATCGAACGGGGATGGAACCATTACCGGGAGTTCGGCAGGTCTATCCCTAACCGGATCGACGCTGTTCAAGTATGGCTCGGCAGTGGGTTCGAACCTAGGCTCGGTTAGCTTCACGACCGGCGCCTTCACCAGCGGCAACGCGCAAATGGGCGGCACGCTGGCACCTGGTGGAACGTTCACCATTACTGGGAATGGCACAAACGGCGTTCCCAATGGCGTGATCTTCAGCGGGACCTTCACAGCGGCGAGCTGGGATCTAGTCACCCTCGACAACGGTACCCACAATTACATCCTTAAGGGTGCAATCGCGGATGCCAGCGGTCGGGTTGGTGGTACCTCGCAGCTTTCCGTCAATGTGGGCAAAGGTTTCTTCAGCGGAACCGCTGGTCTTTCCAGCGGCGATACCAACTTGTCGGTTCCGGAGCCTGGCACATTAGGCTTGCTGGGTACCGGCCTGGTGGGTCTCGCCGGAGTTCTGCGCCGTAAGTTCCGAATCAGCTAAATCACTGCAGTACATCTCCTAGGAAAGGCCTCGCCCCACGGCGGGGCCTTTTGTTTTGTTTGTATCTCTTGATCGATGCCGCGCAGTAACCTGACGGAACTCCACGCCCGTCCCTCCATTTTTCTGGATTCGTGTTTCTGTAATTGATTGAATCCGCAAGATTATTCGGCATTGGCGCTTCCGTTGCCGAAGGGTCACCGGTTACTGCCGTAACCCGCCGGCGGGGTTTCGTATTGACCCTGCCGACCGGCGAACCTAAATTCGGCTGCAGGGGGTTGTAATGAAGGATATCCATGAGGTTTTGCGCCGTAAGCAGGCCAAGTACGCTCAGCTAGCCAAGCAGATCGAGGCCTTGCAACAAGCTGCAGAAAAGCTTCGCGAGGTTGCGCCTCTACTGGCTGAGAACGAGGAAGACGACAACGTAGTTCTGGCGGAAATGGACGAAGAAACCACGCAGCCGAACGCGATGGCGGCGAAAGCCTCAGCGTCGCAGGGAAACCCAGCACCAGCGAAGACGGGCCGTCCAGTGGCTCCTCGCTGGCCCTAAACCATGACTCGAACTTCTTAGAGTGAACGCGGAAATGACACTTCAGGCATTGCTGGTATCGAAGGACGATGACGCGGCAGACGTTTTGATCCGTGTGCTGGCTGGCTTTGGCGTGGCGGTGGAACGCTTTAGCGAGACAGAAATTGCCCTGCAACGCCTGGGGGAGCAGCGCTTCGACAGTTTAATTGTGGATTTCGACGAGCCTGACGCCGCCCGCCATCTCTTGGAGGCCCTGCCCCAATCCAAACCCGGCGCGCTGATCACAATGGCGCTCTTGAGGGAGGAGAGCAGCGTCCGCGAGATCCTGCAAAGCGGGGCGAAGTTTATCCTGCACAAGCCGGTCACAGCCGAGCAGGCCTCGGCTACGCTGCGGGCGGCGACTTCTCTGTTGCGGCGGGAACGGCGACGATCCTACCGGGTGCCGGTACAAGCTCCCGTGCAGATTCGAGTTGCAGGGGAAGACGAGATCGAGGGCATTCTGCTCGATGTAAGCCAGACGGGTATCGATGTGCTCGCCGCCCAGGCTTTGCATCCTGCGGCGCTCATCGGCCTGCGCTTTACTCTTCCTGACGGCAGCGTGGAAGTGGATGCTCAGGGAGAAGTTGCCTGGGCAAATTCGAATGGACAATCCGGTGTGCGGTTCCTCGAGGTTCCGGCTTCGCAAGCTGAGAAATTGAACGCGTGGGTGCAAGCGAATACGCCAGATGCGGTTGCTGAGGAAGCCGAACCAGTCTCGCTATGCAAGTTAACCGATCTGAGTCTGGGCGGCTGCTATGTGGAAAGCGAGTCGCCGTTCCCGGAGCGGGCGCTGGTGGACTTGTGTTTGCGCGCTGGCGGATTAGAGATTCACGCGGACGGGATGGTGCGAGTGATGCATCCGGCGACAGGCATGGGCATCGAATTCCCGAGCCGTACGACCGAGCAGCGCGAAATGGTCGCGCATTTCATCGAGTTCCTGACCAGCCGTCCGGGCACGATTCCCGAGCTGTTGATCTCGCCCAAGTCTCTTCTGGCGGATGAGAATCAGTTTGAGAACAGCCAGCCTGCCACGGAAGAGCACATGGAAGATCCCCTACTTGAGCTGCTGCGCGGCGGTTCGTCATTGCAGCGCGAGCAGTTCCTCGCCGAGCTGCACCGGCAACGCAATTCAGAAGCGCTCGCCTCGTCGTAACTTTTCCCTGTGCGACGTGCTCTGCCGCGTACCTGTCCCACTTCAATCCAAATAACAAAGGACCCTCCGGCTAGACCCCGTCTCTGGTCTTGACCTTCGAGTCCCTTGCGGTCTGTTCCACCTCGATGTGGCTAACCCTAGCGCGGCATTGTTAAAGCCTGGTTGCAGGATTGTGAATACCCGGTTAAAAGAAGCGGCAACCCCTACTCACGAGCCGCTGTGATTGCCATCACTGTGGGGA
>QIAI01000693.1:1603-2983 GCA_003224995.1 Acidobacteriota bacterium | reverse complement strand
CGGCGATCGTGATAAAGCGATGGACCGGGATCAAGGGAACGAGAAAATCGTCGACGAAGGCGGAGTAGCGGCGAACGTTTCCAGCGAGGCCGAGATAGTGGAACGGCATGAAGATGCAGTAGGTGCCGATGAACGTGAGCCAGAAGTGGATCCGGCCGAGCGACTCGTTCATCATGCGGCCAGTCATTTTTGGAAACCAGAAATAAGTCCCTGCGAAGACTCCGAAGATGGCGGCAACGCCCATCACCATGTGGAAATGGCCAACGACGAAATAAGTGGCGTGCAGGTAAATGTCGATGGAGGGTTGCGCCAGGAAGAATCCGCTGACGCCCCCGCTGACAAACATCGAGATGAAACCGAGAGCGAATAGAGATGCGGCGGTGATCCGTAAACGGGAGCCGTAAAGGCTACCGAGCCAGATCAGGGTCATGATGGTTGCGGGGATGGTGATGACCAATGTGGGGAAGGAAAACATCAGCGAGGAGAACGGGTTCATGCCGCTGACAAACATGTGGTGTCCCCAGACCATGTAGCTCAGGAAGCCGATTCCCATCATGCAGTAGATGACGACCTTGTGGCTCAGCAACGGGCGACGCATGCTGTTGATCAGGATGTGAGAGACGATGCCTATGGCGGGCAGGATGGCAATGTAGACCTCGGGATGTCCGAAGAACCAGAACAGGTGTTGCCAGAGCAGAGGTGAGCCGCCAGCATGCGGTTGCAAACGATCGCTGATCACAAGACCTGCGGGGATGAAGAAACTCGTGCCTGCGACACGATCAAGAATCAGGAGGAGGCAAGCGGGCAACAAGACGGCGAAAGCGAGCAGAGCGATGCAAGACGTAATGAACCATGCCCAGGTGCAGATCGGCATGCGCGAGAGGGTCATGCCCTTGGTTCTGAGATCGAGGGTGGTGGCGATGAAGTTCAGCGAACCTAACAGGGATGCGATACAAAAAACGAAAATCGACAGTCCCCAGAGAGTTTGACCGAAGCCCTGACCGGGGCCGGCATCGGCACCGACGGCACTGAGCGGAGCGTATGAGGTCCACCCCGCGATGGGGGGACCATCCCCCACAAAGAAGGCCGCGATCAGGATACAGAACGCGACGAAGGTGGTCCAGAAAGACATCATGTTGAAGCGGGGGAAGGCCATGTCTTCGGCGCCAATCTGGATGGGAAGGAAATAATTTCCGAAAGCGGCGAAGGGCGCGTTGGTCAGCACGAAAAACACCATCAAGGTGCCATGCATGGTGAGCAAGGAGAGGTAGTACTCGGGCGTCATGACGCCGCCGGGCGCGCCTACCTTCGACAGTAAGCCGAGTCCTGGGATGGGCCAATTCGGCCAAACCAAGTGGATGCGCATGAGCCAGGAAAGCA
>QIAI01000693.1:0-1548 GCA_003224995.1 Acidobacteriota bacterium | reverse complement strand
AATGAAACCTTGCGGCGGTGCATGATGGTGGACTGCATGTTCTGCTTGTGCGGCTTGAACTATCTGAACTGACGCATCCGACATATGCTCACCCTTTGAGAATGGACCGCTCCAGCGCGCGGGCGCGAGCGGGCTGAACCGCGCTTATTGTTCCGAAGCTTTCTGTTTCATCCAGGCGTCGAAGTCTTCCGGAGACAATACGCTCAGGTATGCCTTCATGTTGTAATGTCCCAGGCCGCAAAGCTGGGTGCACACGATTTCGTACTTGCCAACCTTGGTGGCGGTGAAATGAACCGCAAGATCGAGTCCCGGAACGAAATCCTGTTGAATGCGTAATTCGCGGACGTAGAAAGAGTGGCCCACATCCTTGGCGTGCATCATAAGGTGCACTTCGCGATTGACAGGAATGGCCAACTCGCCGCTCACGATGTCATCTCTGGATTCGACGTCATTGGCCGGATCCAATCCGAAGAACTTGGAATTGCCCTCGTCAATCTTGTCGGGATGCAGTGCGCCAAACTTTCCGTCGGCGCCGGCGTAGCGAAAATAGAAGGCGAATTGTCCGGCCTGAGCCTGAATCTGCACGGCGTCGGGTTTGGCTGGGGTGAAGTAAACGGCAGCCCACGCCTTCTGGCCAAGAATTCCAAGGGCCAACATTTCCGTACCGACCAGAACCAGAGCGGCAATCACCAATCCACGGGCGCCGCCGGGAAAGGTTTTAATTTCGGCATTGGCTTTGCGATTGGAAAATTTCCAAACGAAGAAGGCCAGAATGAACTGCGCTGCCAGGAAGGAGAGCCCGGCCTCCAGCATGGTCTCGCCTAGCTGCTCGTCGATGGCGTGGCCGTGGGTGGAAATATCCTGCGGAAGAGCGAACGAGATGCCGGTGCCGAACCAACTATGAGTGATGATGGGAATTGCGGACAGCAGCGCGATAACCACTACGATAACTGCGAATAGTTTACCCATGCCCCCCTCGCAATCACCCGGGCCAACTCCGGGCCGGTGCAAGGGGCGGCCGATGCCGAGCCGGCCGCCGCTTTACACCAGAAGAACCAGTTAGTACGGCTTCGCCTTAAAGGAGAAGTCCACGTTTTTGGTTTCGTTCCCGGAAATGGTGACGTCCTGGGTTTGCGTGCCGTAATCCTCCTGCCATGCCGTGATGGTGTATTTGCCGGGAGGAAGATTAGGCAAGGTGAACGCGCCATTGTCGCCGGAGATGGCGTAGTGCGAGGTCTTCAGCACAGCGAAGTAACCGTGCATCCAAGGATGGACATTGCACTTCACCGGAATGAATTCCTCTTTATCGAATTTCTCCGTCAGGGGAGGAGTTCCAGGAGGCTGGGAATTGTTCCATTCGCGGTTGACCTTGGCCAAGGGGTGAATGTTATGAGAAGTCTGATCGTCGTTAACGACTTTCAACTCCTGTCCGGTATGCATGGCCAGGACGTGTGGGATGTACTGACACCCTTTCTGGGTGAAGGTAACAGCTTGCGCAGGAGCGCTGGATTCGTCGGGAGCGCCCGCGGAAATGTAGACGACGACGTT
>QIAI01000383.1:5521-6429 GCA_003224995.1 Acidobacteriota bacterium | reverse complement strand
CAGCTTCGAGTCCATTCAGCCCGGGCAAGCCAATGTCGAGGATGATCACGGCCGGTTGCAAGGCCTTTGCTTGCTGGACGGCCTGCAACCCGTCTTCCGCCTCTCCAATGATGTGAAGATTTGCTTGTTCCCGGAGCGTCGAGGAAACGTAACGACGAAAGGGTCCGTGGTCATCCACGACAAGAATACGAACTTGTGGAGCCGTCGCACCCAAGTTCTGTGAGTTTTCGTCGTGATTTCTGATCGGAGATACCATGGTATCGGTCCCGGTTGACATGCGCGCCTACCTCCATCCCGGCATAGATCCGGGCTAAGCCAAGGCGACACCCAAACCCACATCGCATTTCGGGACGAATGCGCGAATTCGGGAACGACCCTTGGGAAGTCTACAGAAGCGCGCAATCACTGTCGGTACGCCGTCGAACACGGGTGGCGGCCACCCTGAGCGGACGCCCGTTTCCCATCCCAGTCTCCTTTTCAGGGCAGCTAAAATATCGCTTCTGGTTGGCGATCCCATGCCCGGGGATGTGGCAGAAGGGTGGGTGGGCGCACACGCCGGCACAGATATTTCTCTCGTTCGCCTCACAGCATCGGATCAATACCTTTCAGGAATCCAGCGGTAATTCCAGTCGGGATCTTTGTAGCCTTTTGGCTTCTGACGTTTTGGAAGGATCACCTTCTCCATCGGGATCTTTTTCCACGGCACTACACTAAGCAGGTGGGAAATGCAGTTCAGTCGCGCCCGCTCTTTGTTGTTGGTCTGGACCACATGCCAGGGAGACTGGTTCGTGTCGGTTGCCGCAAACATTGCGTCGCGGGCACGGGAATAATCGTACCAGCGACGGTGCGATTCGAGATCCATCGGGCTCAGTTTCCACCTTCGCATCGGATCTTGAACTCGCCTGAGC
>QIAI01000383.1:0-5487 GCA_003224995.1 Acidobacteriota bacterium | reverse complement strand
CTCAACAGCGACTCAAAGCCAGGACACATACGGAGAAAGTCATCGTACTGTCTGTCGCTACAGAAACCCATCACATGCTCGACCAACGCACGGTTGTACCAGCTGCGGTCATAAAGCACTACTTCCCCACCTGCAGGCAGCTCCTTCATGTACCGCTGGGCGTAAAGCTGTGATTTCTCGCGCTCCGAGGGGGCGGGCAAAGCCATGTGGCGAAACACCCGCGGACTGACGCGCTCCATGATCCGATGAATTACGCCACCCTTCCCGGCTGCGTCGCGTCCCTCAAATACAACCACGACCTTGGCTCCGGTCGCCCTTACCCATTCCTGCATTTCAACCAGCCGTGTCTGCAACTTACGTAGTTCTCTCTCATACTCCTTCTTAGTCAGCTGGCCTTTTTGATCAGTCTTATTTCCGTTCTTCTTTTCCGCCACTGGTCCCTCCGTATGAGCACCGCTATGACTCAAGATTTAGACCGCAAGTAGTTTGCAGGTCATTGGACCTGGTCGTTAACTGGCAGTTCTGTCAGTTCTCCCGAGGCTGGGTCTCCAAGGAGGATATTGCAGGTACCACTTCCCTTTTCTATGTACGCCTTGACCAGAAGCAGGATGCGTTTCGGCACAGGTATCGGTGTTTGGTTGCTTCTGATGCTGACTGGAGCCGCTTGGACCCAGGTCGCTGTTCCCACGTTGACTGCGCCGGAAGCGAAACCCGAAGCCCCGAAAGACGCCCTCGGCCGCAGTACCCCGCGTGGCGCAGTCCTGGGTTTTCTCAACGCAGCGCAAAAAGGCAATACGTCCACCGCGGCCATGTACTTGAATACCCCAATGGGTCCAGATGCGGAAGAACTAGCACGACAACTTGCCGTTGTCCTGAATCTTCGCCTTCCTGCTCGACTTAACGAACTGAGTGACGTACCCGAGGGCTCCCATCCTGACCCTCTGCGGCCTGATGAAGACTTAGTCGGCACTATCACTACTGCCAAAGGACATCTTGACATCCAGCTTGAGCGCGTGGATCGCGGAAACGTCGGAAGGGTCTGGCTCTTCTCCCGAAAAACTCTCAAAGCGATTCCGGACGTTTCAGCAGAACTGACTACACAACCGATTGAGAAGATTCTTCCGAAATTTCTGACCAAGAGAATTGCCAGTGTCCCTCTCTTTCAGTGGCTGGCACTTTTTCTCGGCTTGCCATGTCTCTACTTGCTGACAGGACTATTGAACCGAGCGGTTGGCTTGGGGATCGGGACCATCCTGCGTCGCCTCCGTAACAAGCCCGACCTGCAGAATCCGTCAATATTTCCGGCGTCCCTACGGCTCCTGCTTCTTGCCGTTACCATTCGCTGGTTGTTGCCCAGGATTGGATTGCCGCTTTTGGCACGCCAATTCTGGTCCACTATGGCATTTATCATTACGGTGGGCGGCTGTATCTGGCTGCTCATACTCCTGAACGGCTGGGGCGAGCACTACCTGGTTGCGCGTCGTCCAAGCATGAGCGGCTCTGGGGCTGTATTGCGTCTCGCCCGCAGGGTAATTGACGGGTTAGTCCTGTTCGCCGGCGTGTTGTTTACCCTTTACCATTTCGGCGTAAACCCAACGGCGGCGCTCGCCGGCCTGGGAGTCGGAGGCATCGCGGTTGCGCTTGCCGCTCAGAAGACACTGGAAAATCTCATTGCGGGCATCTCCCTCATCGTCGATGAAGCAGTCCATGTGGGAGATTTTCTGAAGGTAGGCGACACGGTGGGGACGGTGGAGGAGGTGGGCCTCCGCTCCACCCGCATTCGCACGCTCGACCGTACCGTGCTCTGTGTCCCCAACGGGCAGGTTTCTACAATGAGTCTCGAAACCCTCTCCGCGCGAGACAAATTCTGGTTCCATCCCGTGGTGAATTTGCGCTACCAGACCACGTCCAACCAGATGCGGTCCGTGATAAGTGAGGTCCGCAAACTCTTGTTCGAGCACTCCAGCATCGAGACATCGTCCGTGAGGGTCCGCTTCATCAACATTGCTGCTTCATCTTTTAACGTGGAGATTTTCGCCTATGTGTTCGCCTTTGATTGGGGCCAGTTTCTTGAGATCCAGGAAGGGTTGCTGCTGAATATCCTAGCGATCATTGAGCACGCCGGTGCTGAGATCGCGTTGCCATCGCAAACCACCTACCTTGCCGCAGATTCCTCCGACAGACTCCCGCATGGGGTTTTGCAGCTTCGAGGAAGACGCGGAGTCGACAGGTTCCGTGATGAAAGCAAGGCTTCCCACTGAGCGCGGCAACGACTTGCTGTCATTTGCTACAGTTCCGGGACAAGCCTCAAGACCTTAGCATTGAAGCAAGTTTCGTTGTCTTTAGGCGAGCAAACCTGTGTGCGTTCGCCATAAACCATGTATTAAAGAGCAATTCTGGAACTCACATCTGATCTGAATCACGGAGGGCAGTATGAAACGGCTTGCATTTCTCTCGGCGATGGGCCTTCTTCTTCTATCGGGGAGCGCGTTTGGACAGGACGTTCGATACAATTTCGACAAAAATGCCGACTTTTCGAAATTCAAAACTTACAAATGGGTGGCGCTCAAAGAGGCACCAACCGTGAATGACTTGGTCAGTAAACAAATCGTGGATGCGATCGATGCAGAACTCGCGACGAAAGGACTAACCAAGGTGAACGATGACAGCGCAAATCTCTTCGTTGGCTATCAGGTTGGCATCGGCCAGGAAAAGCAGTTCACGTCGTTCAATTCAGACTGGGGATATGGTGGAGGCTGGTACCGCGGGGGGTGGTATGGTGGCGCGGGTGGTATGAGCACCACGACAGGACAAACTTCGACGATCTACATCGGCCAACTGGCCTTAGACATGTACGACTCCGCCAACAAAGACCTTGCATGGCGCGGCGTGGCCAGCAAAACCATCGATCCCAAGGCCAAGCCCGAGAAACAGCAGAAGAATCTGGCCAAAGCAGTAAAGAAAATGTTGAAGAATTATCCTCCAACAGCAAAGTAGACTATCGACAGACATGTTCGCACGCGCTTTATTGGCAGCGCCTTCCGATCGAGCAGCCGGTTGGACGTCTGCTCACCCATTCTACGACGGCGTCGGCTTGGGAATTGTCCTGGTAATTTGTCGGCCATAACCTGAGCAATGACAATCAGAATGCTTCGCCGACGCCCATGCTCCACGTCCAGGTGTCTTTTCCCTGAGCGAAGTCCGCGCGAAGATTCACCCGGTACGCCTTGCTCAGCTGGAACCTCACTCCTCCTCCACCCGCAGGCAAAAAGTTGTTGCTCCTGAAGATCTGGGAACCGCCCGGAATCACTTCACCAATACCCCCAAATCCGACTAGGCCGAATCGCTTGGGCAGACTCAAACGGTACTCCAGTTGGGTAGCAAACATGTATCGGTCGAGATATCGACCCGCTGTATATCCCCTTAACTCATTATTGGTCCCATAAATGCAATTTCCGTAGAAAGGAGGCTGCCCTCCTATTCCGCAGGTAAACAGGTTGTAGGCGAGGATTTGGTTCTTGGTCAGGCTTCTATACTTGTTGAATGTGAATCTGTACGCCTGAAAAGAATATTTGCTACCTAGGGCTTCCGCAAAGAAGTCAGACGTAAAGTCGAGCATCGTACCCCTGGTCGGATAGAAACGATTGGGAGTGGTGTCGCGATTCAATCGCAAGCCGAGAGCTCTTAGAGTCGTATGCAGTCCGAGATCGGCCGGCGGTGCGGCGGCCGGCCCTCCTCGGCTCGCCCGCGCGGTAACTACCGATCCCCCGCTCCAAAATCGCAATCCCACAAAAACATCCCATCCAACGCGGCGCAATACTTCGCCGCGAAAGACTTGGCCAGATTGTTCCAGTGGAATCTTCTGTCCCTCACGACCTGCAGCGATTCCAATGCCGTACAGGTCGTAGTTGAGATTGCCATAAATATAGACTGACGTGATTCGGTACGTGTCCTCCTTCAGGAACAGATCCGCGTATGCACCGAAACCACGGCTTCCGTTGTTCGTGACGATGCCCGCAGCACCAATCACGGACGGCGGTGACACTTTGTCATTTTTTTGAAGCGGGAAAATGTAGCCAAGTACCGGCACCACACCCGTGCCCAGGGCAGGACTCGAAATTGGCATAGGCGCAATGATCAATGAACCTCCGTTCCCGGAGGATTTTCCCTCAGCTTTCGGCTCTGCTTGCGAAGCAGCCGGCGACTGCGCCGGCGCGCCGGAGGCTGCTTGTGAATCCCCTTCCCGATGATCAGACAGCCCATGATCCTGCGGTATGCCTTGCCCAACTGCTGAGAGAACGAAGATGACAAAAGACAACAACAGGATGCGATCAACCCGCTGGGTGGAACCATCCCACTTAAGGGTCTTGTTGCGGGTTCGACGAAAGTGAGTTTCCACATCCATGTGTGACCCGAGAGCAGCTCAGCTGACCAAAGGGGTGAATCGATGCGAGTCCAAGCCTCTGCTATTCATGTTTTCCCACCAGCGATGATGTATGGTTTTGTTCGGCCGCTGGCTTGGGCGGCATTGTGCGCAGGAATGAATTGACCGCAACGTCGACTCCCAAAAACAAATGCCCCTCTATCTCTGATAAGAAACCGCTCCTCTCGAATAGGTCGCGCACTGGATCACTGACTCGCGCAAAATAGAGAGCAACACCTGAATCCCGCAGCTCGCGTTTGAACTGGCCGAGCATTTCGAGACTAGTGACGTCGATTTCAGGGCTAGCCTCGAGATTAATGATGACCGCACGGAGTTCCGCACCAGTGGTGGTAACCAGTTCGCGCAATCGCGTATGGACGCGATTTGCGTTTGCGAAGAACACCACTCCATTGGGGCGAAACACTAAGAGGCCAGGAATTTGTTCTGCTTCGGAGTGTCGCGCCATGTCCACGAAATTGTCCGCGCCGGGCACCCTGCCCAATACTGAGTCCTGCGGAGAGCTGAGCTTGTGCATCAACGCGATTAGGGTGAGACCCACTGCAAATATCAGGCCCTTGAGGATTCCCATTTGAAGAACGCCAAACAAAGCGACCAGGGCCGCCCAAACACTTCCGGTTCTGAGCTTCGCGTAGTACTTCAGCGTTCTGACGTCGGCAAGGTGCGCAACTGCATGGACGACGATCGCCCCCAAAACGGCTTCCGGCAAATTGCGAAATAGAGGCAGGAGAAACGCTAGAGTCAGCCCCACCGACACCGACGCCGCTATCGTGGAGAGCTGAGTACGCGCGCCCCCCGTATCATTGGCGGCTGTTCCCGACATCCCTCCGCCTACAATCATTCCGCCGAAGAGGCCCGATGCGAGGTTTGCCGCACCCATTGCAAACAGCTCCCGGTTTGGAACAATCTCGTAATTGTGCTTTGCCGCAAATGTGCGGCCCGCAGCCAGTGTCTCAGCGACCAACACCAACACGATTCCGATTGCACCCATGAAAATGTCCGCCAGGTCCTCCTCTCCAACCCTCGGCAGACTTAGCCTCGGTATG
>QIAI01000692.1 GCA_003224995.1 Acidobacteriota bacterium | reverse complement strand
GTCCCGCATAGTCCGCGACCGCTTTAGCGTCGAGCGTAGCGGGATCCACATGGAATGCATCGCCGGGGCGTACCACGTTACCGACCACGAAACCTATGAGCAGTGCCAAGGTCGAAACTACTTCGAAGTACAAAAGAGCCATCCCACCGACGCGGCCCACCTTCTTCATGCTCTCCATGCCGGCAATGCCAGAGACCACGGTGCAGAAGATGATCAGGGTAATGATCATCGAGATCAGGCGGATGAAGACGTCGCCCAAGGGTTTCATCGCAATGGCCGTTGCTGGGCTCAAGAGGCCGAGCGCGACGGCGATGATCATTGCGACCACGACTTGAACCCAGAGCGCGGAGTAGAGGGGTTTACGCGGCGGCTGAGCGGCAACGGATTGAGTGGTGGTGAGCGTGGCCATAGACTTTCGCTTCGGCTATGACGGTTAGTTAGAGCGGAGTCCTTTGTGGAGCAGCGGGCGTTTCCGCACGTCCATGCCGGATGCTGAAGCAGAGGATTCTCGAATTTCCAGAACCAGAGGGTCGGATGTGGCCATGCGACCCTCCATCCGAAACTAAAAGCATCGACGGGTGCGAACGCGCGTCGCTCCATTGTCATCGCAATAGGGATTGCTCAGCCGCATCTCAGTGGCTTCTTTCTGCTTGTGCGTTCTCCGCTTGCAGCGTGTTCACCAGCCAGGGAATAATCACTTGTTTGAAGATCAGGGGGTCGGGCCATACTTTCACCTGACGACCCAAGTGTCCGCCTTGCGGATTGATCCAAGCGGTTTTGGGCGTATCGCCCTTGCTGAGCAGCAGGTAAAGGTCATCAATGGGGACCTGGGTGTCTTTCACTCCGCCGATTACAAGCATGGGCGCCATGGGTTGGCCGAGCAGGCCTTGTTTCACCAGGGAGAAGCTGGGAAAGACCGCGGCCATTTCTTCGACGTTGTTGGCCCCTTCAATAATCGACATCAGAGCGGGCACCTGATCGAAAAGGTACTCGCGATTGCCAATCAGAGAGTTCATCAGAAAATCTTTTTGGAAGAAGGCGTCGACCGGAGGCGATTGAGCGCTGGCGCCGCGAAGGCGAGTGCGTTCCACAATGGCCATCTTGGTCGCCCAGTAGGCGCCCCAACTCACGCCGTGGATCGCGAGGCGAGTCTTGTCGACTTCGGGGCGGGATTGCGCGTAATCGATCACCGCGGAAAGCATTCGGTCCGAGTGCTCGCTCACCTTGATGGGAGCTTGTCCCGTGCCGGGGCCGTCGACCGCGAGGAAACCGATGCCGAAGGGCAGAATAGCGGCGAAGCTTTCGGATAGATCCGATAACCAGCGGTACCGGCCCCGTTGCGTTCTTGGGCAGGCGGAGGTAGCCGACAATCTGCTTGCCTTCGAAGGGAATGCGGACGACTTCGAGCGGGGGATCGAGAAACCTGGTGTGAGCCTGGAAGGCTTCAAGGGCCTTCGCGTAGGACTTCTGCTTGCCAGGCGACGCGGGCACCGGCCAGCGTCCGAAAGAGTAGATGCGCCAGGCGCGAATGTAATCGGCGTTCGCCTTTGTCGGGTCAGATGCTTCGAGCGACTTGGCCTGGTTCATATAGCGATCGGCAACCGACATAAATGCAGCGGCCCATTCGTCCTTGTCGCGCGTCTTTACGGCGGCGAGGGCTTCCTTGACATCAGCGGGATCGAGACCGATGAGCGGGTACATGCCATTTTCGGCACGGTGGACGGCTTCAGCTTTAATTTCGTCGAGCGAGCGTTCGGGACGTTGCTGTGGAAATGCAGGCATGGTCAAAAGTGCGAGTGCGATTAAAAGTCTTCTCACGGACATGATGCCGAACATGAAAGCGTTCCTTTCGTAAAAGCGCATGGGCGGCAATGCGATTTCTAAAATTTGATCATTAGAAAAGGGCCGAACCGAAGTCCGGCCCCTTACTCCCTCAAAGCAAAAACCAAGTTTTAGAACGTTAGCTTCAGGCCCAGTTGCACAGCCCGGCTGCCCCCGGAGCCGATGACGGGGTTGGAGGCGGCCACATCAGGAGTGGCGCAAGAGCAGGCAAAAGACTGGGTTGACGGATCGTTGTGCGCCCATCCATTCTGTCCGCCGAAGGGATTCGCGAAATTAGGATGGTTGAGGAAATTGAAGAATTCGACCCTGAACTGGGCGCCGAATCGTTCCCTGAATTTCCAGTTCTTGGTCACCGAGAAATCCCAGTTGTGAAATCCGGTGTCGCGAAAGATATTGCGGCCCATCGTCCCGAATGATCCGAAGGGGGGAGGGATCATGAAAGAATTTCCATGGGCAAAGCAGCCGAATGCTGCCAGCGAACTGGTGGTGGGACCTCCCGCCGCGCCTCCGTCCAGCGCGAGGGACTGCGCGTTGCAAGCCGCATTGGAGGTTGGATTCGCGGGATCGCCGCTACCAATAAAGTAGG
>QIAI01000382.1 GCA_003224995.1 Acidobacteriota bacterium | reverse complement strand
CTGCGCTCGCTAGGCGATATGCAGTCGGGCAACAACAGCAGCTCGAATAGCGTGCTGAAGCTTGCCATCGAGCAGTACGAGCAGATCATCAAGATCGAGCCGAACAGTGTCGACGATCATCTCCTGCTGGGCCGTCTGTACCGGCTGAATAACGACCTGCAGAAGGCGGAAAACGAGTTTAAGATCGCGGTGAAATTGCAGCCGGACTCCGAGGAGGCGGTCACCACGCTGGCGTACCTCTACAACGAGGAGGGGGACGCCACACGAGCGGTGCAGACTCTGAGCGCGGTTCCGGACACGGGGCGCTCCGCCAAGATGTACTCCGCCCTCGGCTACACCTACGAACAGCAGAAGCAATACAAGGAAGCGATTAACTCCTACCGGCATGCCATCGAACTGGATCGCGACAATCTCGATGCCATCCGCGGCCTGGCTGAGAACCTGATGAACGATGGCCAGACCGACGCCGCGCTCGAACAGTACAAGATCATCGCCGACGCGAATCCGGAAGACGCGCAGACCTACCTGCACATGGCCGAGATTTACCGCAAGAGCGGAAAGTTCGATCTCGCGCTGGAGAATCTGAAGAAAGCCGAGAGCATGGTGCAGGATTCCATCGAAGTGCCCTACAACATGGCGGCCGTTTACCAGGCGCAGGGCCGCTTCGATGAAGCCGCGCAAACTTTGCAGGATCTTCTGAAGAAGACCGAGAAGGCCGATAACAGCTATAGCCAGGGCGAGCGCAATAATCGCGCGGTGTTCCTGGAGCGCCTGGGCACAGTCCAGCGCGATCAAGGCAAGTATCCCGAGGCGGTCGACGTGTTCCGCAAGATGATTGCCCTGGGCGATGACAATGCAGTACGCGGGTACCAGCAGGTCATTGATACCTATCGCGAAGCCAAGCAATGGGCGCAAGCCACCGCCGCCGCGAAGGAAGCGGTTCAGAAGCTTCCCAACGACCGCGGGCTTCAGATGGTCTACGCAGCGCAGCTGGCCGACACCGGGCAGTCGGACAAGGCTCTCGCCGAGGTGCAGGCGCTGCTTAAAGGCAAACCCGAGGATCGCGAAGTCTACATTACGCTCGCCCAGATGAACACGCGTCTCAAGCGCTGGGACGACGCGCAGCACGATCTCGACAAGGCCGAGCAGCTTTCGACCAAGCAAGACGATAAGGAGTACGTCTTCTTTCTCCGCGGCTCCAGCTACGAACGTCAGAAAAAATACGATCAGGCGGAAGGAATGTTCCGCAAGGTGCTGGCCAGTGATCCGCAAAATGCCATGACCCTCAATTACCTGGGGTATATGCTGGCGGACCGCGGCACAAAGCTGGAAGAAGCCCTGGGCTTGATCAAAAAAGCGATTGAACTGGAACCCTCGAACGGCGCTTACATGGATTCCCTGGGCTGGGCCTACTTCCGGATGGGCAAGTATGATCAGGCGGAAGCGGAACTGGTGAAAGCTTCGCAGCGCATCGGCACCGATCCAACCGTGCACGATCACCTGGGCGACGTTTATCAGAAAACCGGCCGGCTCAAGCTGGCGGTTGCCCATTGGGAGCGCGCCGTCGCGGAATGGAATAAAACGGTGGCCCCCGAAATCGATAACGACAACTTTGCCAGCGTGCAGAAGAAGCTGGAATCGGCAAAAGTCAGACTGGCGCGCGAGCAGTCGGAAAAGCCGTAGGAAGTTTCAAGTTTCAGGTTTCAAGTTTCCAGCGCGGGCATCTCGCAATGACGCGGCGAGCGTGTAACTCGAAACCTGAAACTTGAAACCCTGGAACTTTCTCTCTAGACTTTTCCCATGCTCGTTGACTATGCGGTGCGCGTGGAGAACTCCCGCGGGCGCCGTCGCCCCGAGCCGCAACATCCCTACCGCAACGACTTCCAGCGCGATCGTGACCGGGTCATTCACGCGCGCGCGTTCCGCCGCCTCGAGGCCAAGACCCAGGTTTTCACCCGGCGCTATTCCGACCACTTCCGCAATCGGCTGACGCATACGATTGAGGTCGCCCAGATTGCCCGCACCGTAGCCGCCGCCCTTCACCTGAATGTCGATCTGGTCGAAGCCCTCGCCCTGGTGCATGACATCGGCCACCCTCCCTTTGGACACGCGGGGGAGAAAGCTCTCGACGCGGCCATGCGCGAGCATGGCTTGGGGTTCGACCACAATCTGCACGCCTTGCGCATCGTAGAGGACTTCGAGCAGCGCTACGCGGCCTTTCGCGGCCTGAACCTGACCTTTGAGGTGCGCGAGGGCATCATCAAGCACTCGCGTGACTACGCCCCCGAAAAATTCCCAGAGCTGTCCGACTACCTGCTGGAGCAGCGGCCTCCCCTGGAAGCACAGCTCATTGATCTTGCCGACGAGATCGCCTACAACACCGCGGATTTGGATGACGGCTTTGAAGCGCACATGTTCTCGCTTCAAGACATCCGCGACGGCGTGCCTGTGTTCGAACACTTCTATCGCGAGGTTGAGGCGCTCTATCCGGATGCCGCGGACAAGCTGCTGTTCAACGAGACCGTGAAGCGCATGCTGGATCGGTTGGTGGGCGACCTGATTCAGAACACCCAGTCGCGATTACGGACGGAATCGATCGGGACTCTGCAGGACGTGCGCAGTCATGTCCAAAGGCTGGTGGCGTTCAGCTCCGAAGTCGATGAGGAACGGCGCGCCAACAAGGAATTCCTGTATCGCAACCTGTACTTCAGCCCAACACTCTCAGACGAGAAGGTCGATGCCGGTGTGATCGTCAACTCCCTCTTCGCTTACTGGATGCGGAACCCGGAAGCCCTGCCCCATCAGTACCAGGAGAAAGCGCAGGAAGAACTCCTGCCCCGCGTGATTTGCGATTACATCGCGGGTATGACCGATACGTTTATCTATGAGCAGTACGAACACTTTTTTCCGCAACGGCCTGAAAACCGCAGTGCATTGTAACAAGCGAGAAAAGCAGGTCCTTCGCTTCGCTCAGGATGACAAGTCTAGGGAGGGGCGGTCCTCCGCTTCGCTCGGTTGACAAGCTTCGGCCGGGCGCGTCCTTCATTTCCTTGCGATGGCAAGCTCTGGCGGGGCAGGTGCTTCGCTTCGCTCGGGACGGGACCCACAAGTGCCATTTGCAGTATTTCGGTTCCGTATTAAGGTGAACTGCGAGTCCGTTAATGAGGAACCCGAATTCATTATGAGGTGGATGCACCCACATTCCAGACTGGCCGCGAGCAGCTTCCTACTCGTACTGCTTGCTTTGACCGGCATTTTGGCCGCAGCCCAGAACAAGCAGGGGGATGACGAGGCGACGGCGGCCCTGCGGAAGCAGGCCCTCGAACTCTACCGGCAAGGCAAGTTCGTTGACGCGATGCCGTTGCTCGAAAAACTCTCGATAGCGAATTCTTCAGATTTTGTGGTGAAGGAGCACTGGGCGTATTGCACGCTCGAGTACTCGAAAACTCTGGCCAGCCCCGAGGCGCGGAAGAGAGTTCGCCTGCAGGCACGACGGCTAGCGGTGGAAGCAAAGCAACTGGGCGATGCTGGGGAATTGCTGGAAACGCTTCTCTCCATTCCGGAGGACGGCTCGGACCTGAAGTTCTCGGAGCGGCCTGAAATCGACGAGGCCATGAAAGCGGCCGAGGCCAGCCGCGCCAAGGGCGATTTGGATGACGCGCGCAAAGGCTACTTGCACGTGCTCGAACTGGATCCCAAAAATTACGACGCCACTGTCTATGTAGGCGACGTTTACTTTTCCCAGCATGCGTACAACAGCGCAGGAGAGTGGTTCGCCAAGGCCATCAAACTCGACCCCGCCAAGGAGACGGCCTATCGCTACTGGGGAGACGCGCTTGCTGTTTCCGGCAAAAACGACGAGGCTCGCGAGAAATATATCAACGCGGTGATCGCCCAGCCCTATACGCGTCCACCCTGGACTGCCTTGCGGCAATGGGCGGATCACATCAAGCAGCCGTTCAACGCCATCCTGCTGCAGAACAAGTCAGCCGCCAACCCCGCCTCGGATAAGACCGTCAGTCTCGACGAACATTCCTTGAAAGACGGCAACCTGGAAACCGCGGGATGGGATGCCTACAACCAGTCGCGCAGCGTCTGGCAGCAGGGAAAGTTCCGAAAAGAGTTTCCCAAGGAAAGCGCGTACCGCCATAGCTTGAAAGAGGAAGCTGAATCTCTGGATGCCATGGTCAAGGTGCTCGCTCCGGATGCGGCTTCGCAGAAGAAGGCCGAAGACCTGGATCCCGCGCTGCTTGGGCTCATTCGCGTGGAGCAGGCAGGACTGTTAGAGCCTTTTGTCCTGCTCAATCGCGCCGACCCACAAATTGCGCAGGACTATCCCGCTTACCGCAGTGCTCACCACGACAAGCTTTATCGCTACATGGATGAATTCGTCCTGCCCAAATCAGGAGCGGCGGCAGCGAAATAGTGGTGAGGTTGGGACCAACGTCGAGGACCGCCTAAAGGAGCACTCTGGAATCGGGTTGATTCGGCACGTCTGAAGGCGCGCCCTGATACGAGCACAAACCTGCGGGCTTTACGCCCGCATTCTATCCATCCAGCTAGTGTCCTTTCCCGCAACTTCGCGGCATAAGTCTGTCATCCCGACCGGAGCGAAGCGGAGTGGAGGGACCTTGTGTTTTCAACGACCGTTCTCTTCACTCAAGGTTTTCCTTTTGCCTTTTATTTCCGGGACATCACACTAGCGTGGGCTACGGAATTGTTTCGCGGGATGCCAGGATGTATCCTCGGCGGCTCTGGTATTCGATTTCGGGGGCGTAGGGGTCGCGCTCCGACACCTCCTCCACCCGAAAGCCGGCTGCCCGCAAATTCCCGGTCATCTCGTTCGTCGTAAACCAAATCACATCCAAACTCACCGGCTGACCAAACAACTCTTCGTGATGACTGTCCTCGCTGCCGAGGTGGAAGGTCATCAAAAGGGAGCCGCCCGGTTGCAGCACGCGGCGTAACTCGCGCAACGCTTCCACCACCTGCGCGCGGGGAATGTGAATGATGCAGTAAAAGGCGGCCACTCCGGCCAAGGTTTCGGAACGTAATCCGAGTGCCAGCATCGAACTCTGCACAAAATGGAGATCGGGATTGAGGCGCTGCGCTTGGGCTAACATTCCGGCGGAAAGATCCAGGCCGAAGACGTCGATCTCGCGGTCCCGAAGGTAGCGCGCAATCTGTGCCGGCCCACAACCCAAGTCGCATACTGGGCCCCGGCCGCGCACCCGCTCCGCAAACTGATCCAGCACCTGACGATCAAACGGCTTGCCCGCTAACTCCGCGTAAATTTCATCCGCATACGCGCGCGCAATGCGGTCATAGCTGGTTTGTGTTTCGTCGTTCTCGTTCCCTTGACTCGACATGCGGCTCCTAATACGCTCGTCATTGCCATGCTCGGTGCTACCTTCGGCGTCGGTTGCGGTATAGGGGGTGAATCCGTACGCCTGAATGCCCAGCGGCCGATAACGCTGGCTCTCGGTGTAGCCGCTCGTCAGGCGGGGCACGACCGGGACTTGGGGAAAATAAGATGTCGTAACTCGGCGAATGGCGCGATACAGGGCGCTATCGGTAGGCGAGTAGTTCGCCTCCCCGAACTCCCCGGGCTCGGGCTCGACGGTTATGTTGGGGTCGTTGACAAGCCTTCGAATGGTTTCGAGGAACTGCTGCTTGTCCTCCCCCGGCAACAGTCGCACATCCAGGTTCGCCCAGGCTTCTGCCGGAATCACGTTGGTCTGACCGGCAGCGCCCATCATGGTGAGGGAAATCGTGTCGCGCACCAGGAAATTGAGCGACTCGTCGTGATCGACCTGCTCCTGAAAAGCAGGATCCTGCAACGCCTCGGGTAAATTGCGAAAACGCCGGGCGCGTTCCGGGGTCTCGTAGGGGGCCATCTCGCGCAAGGATTCCTGCACGACCGGAAGCAGCTTGGAGGGAGTGTGATCGGCGAGAATGCGATTGAGCGCTCGCACCAGCCGGTTGGGAGCCGAGTCTGCAATAGGCCGCGATCCGTGGCCGGCACGTCCATGCGCCACCACGTGCAACCAGAAAGGAATCTTCTCGCCCACATCGACGCCGATGTAGCGGAGTTTGCCATCCTCTACCAGGTTCTCTCCACCCTCGTTGATGAGGAACTCTGCATTCCCGAGTAAGTCCCGCTGGTGCGTGATCATCCAGTTGGTACCCGAGCCATCTGCCTCTTCGTCGCTTACCGCCAGGAAGATCAGGTCGCGATCGAGCGCAACTTTTTCGCGCTTGGCCATTACCATGGCCAGCAGTTGAGCGATGCCCTCGCTCTTCATGTCTTGCGCGCCGCGCCCGTAGATCGATCCATCCATCACCTCTCCGCTGAAGGGCGGGGCCTTCCAGTGCCGCGCATCACTGGTTACCACGTCCATGTGGTTTAGCAGAATGATGGGACGCTTGGGGACCGCAGTGGTATGCAGGAGCCGGGCCCACAAATCCGCGCGGCCGGATTGATATTCGAAAACGCGCGCCTCAATTCCTTCAACTTCCAGAATCTTCCTGAAGAACTCGGCCGCCCGCAGCTCGTTTCCGGGAGGATTGGTGGTGTCAATCCGCAAGTACTGCTGCAGCCACTCCACGGCGAGGCGGGAATATTGCTCAAGATGTTCCGGCGCAATCTGGCTGGAGGGCAGTGCGGCGGGAGGAGTTTCCGCTAGACTGGAAATGGCATTGAGGCAGATGCCCAGAACGAGCGTGGCTAAAAAGAGTGCTGCACGAAAAGTGCAAGTTTGTTGCACCGGGACTCGAACCATCCTTCGTTTCTCCCTGAATTTCCGATGGTTATCCTAGGTTGGCCCAAGTAGTTTTTATAGCAGTTTCTGCCAAATTTACTCTGCAAAGTGGTTTGAGGCGCGCAGCGGGAGCAAAGCGCGGTAGAATGTCATTGAGTTCTAAGGATTTAGCGTGCCCTGGCTGCATGGGGTTTGGCACGTCACCTGTAAATAGCATAGTCAGGCGCTGCGAAACTGGCGGCGCGTGGTTCGGTAAGTTGAGTGCATACGTTGCGTCAGCGTATGCCGGCAAGTTATCTCTCTTGCCTCTTAGTTCACCCGTTAGGGGACGCACTTAAAAATCACGCAACACGCTCTCAGGCGTGCTGGAGTGGAGCCCGAAACGCTCCCCCAATCGGAGGAAGTCCAAATGAAAAATAGCCTCATTGCAGTGCTTCTCGCCGGCGTACTGGCCGCACCGGCGTTTGCCCAGCAAACCACTTCGACCAGCAACTCTCAAGGTACGAACCAGGCTGCGCCCGCGCCTACCAAGGCCGACGCCGCCACCGGCAAAGACCCCTTGCAGCCGGATACCCACGAAGGTTTCTGGGGCAAGCTGAATCCCTTTGCCCGCAAGAAGTATGTGCAACGTCAGACCTCTCCTATTCGTGATCGCGTGAACGAGCTGGATGAGCTCACTGCCTCGAACGGCAAGATGATCAAGGACGTTGACTCGCGCGCCCAGCAGGGCATCCAGCTGGCTTCCAACAAAGCGAACGAAGCCGATCAACATGCCGTGGACGCCGGCAATCGCGCCAATGCCGCCCAGCAGACCGCGACCCAGGCCACCACGCGCCTCACCACGGTTGAGCAGGTGGTCGGCAACATTGATCAATACACCCCATCTACCCAAACCGAAATTCGCTTCAAGGCGGGCCAGTCGGTGTTGAGCAAAGCCGCCAAGGATGCGCTGGATGAAATGGCCACGCCGCTGAAGAGCCAGCGCGGCTACATCGTCGAAGTGCAGGGCTTCTCGTCGGGCAAGGGTCAGACCGCGATCCAGAACTCGCAGAAGATGGCCGAGTCCGTGGTTCGTTACCTGGTCCTCAACCATGACATTCCGGTCTACCGCATCTA
>QIAI01000691.1 GCA_003224995.1 Acidobacteriota bacterium | reverse complement strand
CGTCGAGGGCAGCAAGAGCCACGCACATGTCGGATGGATGGGTCGCGATGCAGTGCGGCGACGTGCCGAGAATCGCATGGATACGATGGAACCCCTCAATGGCATCGCAACCGCTGCCGCTGACGCGCTTGTTACAACGCGCGGAGGCGTCGTAGAAGTAGTAGCAGCGGGTGCGTTGCATCAGGTTGCCGCCGGTCGTGGCCATGTTGCGAAGCTGGGCCGATGCGCCCATCAGGATCGCCTGCGAAAGAAGCGGATAACGCTCGCGAACTAAAGCGTGGGCCGCGAGGTGACTGTTGCGCACCATGGCCCCGATTCGCAGGCCGCCATTGGGAAGTTCCTGCACCTCCGCGAGCGGCAGGCGCGTAATGTCGACGAGCGATTGCGGCTGCTCGATACCTTCGCGCATCAAATCGACAAGGTTGGTGCCGCCGGCCAGAAAGCGGGCAGAGCCTTGCCGCGACGAGCTTTCGGAGAACAGCTGGAGAGCGGAGTCTGTATCGGTCGCGCGCTGATAATCAAAGTTGTTCATGGCTTCGTAACTCCATGCGCTTGCCGGATGGCATCGCGAATCCCGATATAAGCTCCGCAACGGCAAAGGTTTCCGCTCATGCGCTCCCTTAGTTCCGCATCCGTCAGCTCGGCAGATCCATTTCTTGTGACGGCGCTCGGAAAGCCCTTTCGGAATTCAGAAAGCATGCCTACCGCTGAGCAGATTTGTCCGGGTGTGCAATATCCGCACTGGAAGCCATCATGCTCGATGAACGCCGATTGCATGGGGTGCAACTCGCCGTCTTTCGCCAGCCCCTCGATCGTAACGATTTCCCGCCCTTCGTATTGCACGGCAAGAGCGAGACACGAGTTGATGCGTTCGCCATCCACCAGCACTGTGCAGGCGCCGCAGGCGCCTTGATTGCATCCTTTCTTCGTGCCCGGAAGTCCCAGGTGATCGCGCAAGGCATCGAGAAGCGAGACTCGCGCATCGATAATAAGGACCCTGTCCGTACCGTTGACGTGAAGAGATATGTC
>QIAI01000381.1:5641-6932 GCA_003224995.1 Acidobacteriota bacterium | reverse complement strand
GGGACCTGGCCCATGCGCTCACCTTCGCGCACACAGAACTTCTCTCCCCCAAAATTGGCGTCGGTGAAAAAGCACGCACCGGCACGACGATCACGATCGTCGCGATCGCGATCATAACGATCCTGCGCACATAACAACGCGGCAGTGGACAGCAGAAAAATCAGAACAAAGAGCGAGCCAAGCCGTGCATGGGTGAGTTTCACGTTCCGCCTCCTGAAAGGGATTTGGCCGGCCAGAAAGGTGCCGAAGCTGATGATAATCCACGTTGCGGGTTGCGCGTCCCCCAAAGGTGTGTGTACTTCGTGGTTCGCGGGACGGTCATGTGGGCGGCCTTGTGATTGATCTCAGTCACATTTCCCTCCTGGAAACAGTCGTCGGATTCCGCGCCCTCGACGGGCGCAAGTATCGACCACACGCAACCTATCGGGGCTTGTCTCAACCATGCTTGCGATGCAAACGTGGACGTGATGTCGGATTTGTTCCGCGGACGGGGTGAGGACTAGGAAGCGGCCCGGAAACTACGGAAGCCCGCATCTCCCAGGAGAAGCGGGCTTTTTTCTTTTGAGAACGAGACGATTTCAGGCGCGGCTCACCGGCGAAGGTCGTCGCGAAGAAACTACGAGGTTGGTAATAGAAGAAACCGGGATGGTATGGCGGATTGCAGGGCTCTCTTCCCTGCGCGCTCGGCCGCCTCACTTTGCTCAGGCTGACGATCCTTCCTGGTCATTCGTATTTTCCCATTCGCGGCCGCAAGAATGACATTTCCAATCCCGGCGATGGACCGGCAGGGGTACTCCGATATAGGCACTCACGTAGGCCACAGGTTTATCCAGTTCCTCGAAGCTTACGTCCAAAGATTGGCAGTGCGGGCAGCGGGGCTGGCGGTATGCTCCACTGCCTTCCACGTCGAATTCCTCGGGGATGGGCTGATCGAGAATCTCTGTTGCCACGGCGGCATCTTCCGGCTTGACCTGAAGTTTCACACCCCCAATTAAATTGGAGATGAACCAGTCGAGCCGAACCACGTTGTCATCCCCAAGCAGGCATTCGATACCGGCGGATTCCAGGCTGCCCTTGGCCAGGAGCGCTTCCGGGAGATCCCGGAACCTGCGGATCGTGAGGAGCTGGGACGGTTCGTTCATTTCAAACGGCATGATGGCTGGATGATACAGGAGGGTGGTCAGCCCGAGCGGGTCACGGGGAAACCATTGCGAGATGGAAAAGCGGCAAAAACAAAGCGCCCCTGACTCAAAGAGTCACGGGACGCCCGTTAAACAGCCCTCCCCCAAGT
>QIAI01000381.1:0-5570 GCA_003224995.1 Acidobacteriota bacterium | reverse complement strand
GCAAGCCGTGGGCGCATAAACAGGGGCTTTCTCGCATCCGTACAGGTTCTTCCGTAACCTGCATCATCGTTACTGACATGCGATATTCAGCATGGCCAATGGCCATAGACCCGCCGCAAATACCGAGGCTCCGGGGAGCACGGGCGGAAATCAAGGAAGGTCGGAAATCCATGCTGCAGCCACCAGAAAACAAGAATTCGGCGCCCACCGCGTCTAATGCAAATACCTATGCGCCCGTGAAGAGTTCGAGCGCTCCAATGGAACAAGCTACGATTGGCCGCTCGCTGGTCATCAAGGGCGAAATCAGCGGGGCAGAATCGCTTTTCGTCGATGGACGGATTGAAGGCACGGTCAACATTCCGGAACACCGCGTTACCGTCGGTCGCAATGGCATCGTGACCGCGGACGTGAATGCCCGCGAGGTCGTGATCATGGGCAAGGTGCAGGGCAACATCATCTGCAGCGATCGACTGGATATTCGCAGCGAGGGTTCGGTCACGGGAGACGTCGTGGTGCAGCGCATCAGCGTGGAAGATGGCGCCATCCTGAAGGGCAGCGTGCAAGTGCAGGCCGCCACCGAGCAGAAGGGTAAGCAGGGCCAGCAGAAACAAGCGGAAATTTCGAAGCCGACAGTTAGCGAGGCTCCGAAGGCTGCCGCCGCCTCCGCGTAGAGTGATGTCCCAGAAATAAGTAGCATAAGAAAATCCTGAGTGAAGAGAACTAGTCTTGAAAACACAAGGTCCCTCCACTCCGCTTCGCTCCGGTCGGGATGACAGACTTATGCCGCGAATTTGCGGCAGAGGACACTACAACCTGGAAGTAGGTTTCGGCTTTGTTCGGTCGCCGCGAGTGGGCCACCGACGGAACGCCGTCGCTATTTAGGACAGCTGCGTCGCAGCTGTCCTATTTCTTTTGGGAGGGGTCCTGCTCGGCTGCAGGCTTCAAATCGAGCGCCGCCGAATTCATGCAGTAACGCAACCCTGTGGGTGCGGGACCATCTTCAAACACGTGGCCGAGGTGAGCGCCACAATGCGCGCAGCGAGCCTCGACCCGGCGCATCCCATAGCTATCGTCAACGTGCTCTTCTACATTGGCCGGATCAATCGGCGCCCAAAAACTCGGCCAACCGGTACCGGAATCAAATTTGGTTTCTGATTTGAACAGTGGAGTCCCGCAACCTACACACTGGTAGGTACCAGGTTCCTTCGTCTTCCAGTATTTTCCGGTGAACGCACCTTCCGTGCCCGCTTGGCGAGTCACTTGGTACTGCTCAGGCGTCAATTGAGTTTTCCATTCGGCGTCAGACTTCGTCACTTTGCGCTGATCAGCAACTTTATCGCTCATGAATCTGGCCCTTTCTCTGAAAAGGAGTGCACTATATAAGATGCGCAGAAGGCCAAATAGTGACAAGTTTGTGGGGTTCCGGGTTCGGATTCCGGGCTCGACCAAACATCGGCATGTGACGGAGCGCACGTTGAAGGTGGTCAAGCTGCCTTTTGCTGTTATTCGCTATTAGCTAATCTACTTAGAACAATAATTGCCGCATGGGAGAGGGATAGATGGGGGATTTGAGTGCGCATTTTTCGCGGAGCGAGTTGCAGTGCCGCTGTTGTGGTCGTTTGCAAATCAACTCTCGACTCTTGGACGGATTGGAGCGGCTAAGGGATCTGGCTGGAACGCCCGTAGTGGTCCATGCGGGATATCGATGTGAGCGACACAATCAGGAGGTAGGAGGAGTGCCGCAGAGCGAGCATGTCCGTGGCCTGGCAGCCGATGTGGCGCTGCCCGGGGTGTCGCTGCAGCGCATGTATGAACTTGCTCTGGCGGTGCCAGAGTTTTGCGGAGGGTGGAATCGGAGTCTATGATGGCGGCTTTCTGCACGTGGATGTGCGAGAGCATAGTGCGCGCTGGGCGCGAGTCAGCGGAAAATACGTGGGAATTGGACATCTGGTGCGCGAACCGGAGTTAGCGGCACGGATTCCTAACGAGGCGACGACAGTGGGCTGAGGTGCGCTGCACGCTGCGGGCTTGAACTTCCGACACTCTGCCCCTCCATTCACTATGGCGCGGGCTAACTGGAAGGCGGACCGATCTTGCGGTATTGACTCTGAAAAAAGAGCAGCGGGTCGCCTTCGCGCACGACCACTTCTTCGACTTCGGCGATGAAGATGGTGTGGTCGCCGGCATCCTGAGCGCTGTGCAGCCGGCATTCGAGGTAGGCGAGCGCGCCCCGCAGTACGGGAGTTCCATGGGCGGTGCGCTCGAAGATAGCGCCAGCTTCTTCTGCGGCACGATCATGGGTGCGGGTTGGACGCGCGTAGTATTCCGAAATCGCCTTTTGATCTTCCGCAAGAACATTCACCCCGAAACGTTTTTTGGCGTGCAGATGGGCGTGGGTTCGGGCACGCTGATCGACGCATACCAGCACGAGCATCGGATTGAGCGATACCGAAGTGAAGGCATTGGCCGTCATGCCATGAACCTCGTTCTCCGAGTCCAGTGTGATCACCGTGATGCCGGTGGCGAAGCTGCCGAGCGTTTTGCGGAAATCTGCCTGGCTGACGGGCATAGTGCGGGGCAAAGGTGAGCCGACGGGATAAGGTAACACGGCGAAGCATGCTGAGGACGGCGAGAAGCCGTCGCGACCGCCGGCGGAATCGAGACACAACACGGGCCAGCTCCAGACGGATCGAGCCTTCTTGGATCCGGTGCCTAAGGCCGCTCCGCTCGAGCTTTCATGTATTATCGAGCTACCCGGGCTTATTCGGGGTGAGTCGACCAGACGTTGGGATATGACGCATCTTGAGCCCCGCCACTGAAAACAGGTTGTCGTCGCGTGCTCTGGCCCTGGCGCTTTCCGAGGTCGAGAGCGGGCGTTCGCTGACGCGCGAAGTTGCGTGCGGTCTGCTGCGATGCGATGACTATCTGCTGCCCCAACTCCTCTCCGCAGCACGCACCGCGAAAGAGAGATTCAAACCCGGCGTTATCACTTACTCACGTAAAGTTTTTATTCCCCTGACCAACCTGTGCCGCGATTATTGCGGGTACTGCGTGTTTCGCAAGGACCCGGGCGATGCGGGCGCGCACACGATGACCCCGGACGAAGTGCTCGAAGTGGTCAGGAATGGCGAGAGGCTTGGCTGCACCGAGGCGCTGTTTAGCTTGGGCGACAAGCCGGAGCTGCTATTTCCCGAGATGCGGGCGACGTTGCATCGTTTAGGCTACCGCTCGACACTACAGTATTTGGAGGCGATGTGCGAATTAGTGTTGCGCGAGAGCACTCTGCTGCCGCATCCGAATCCCGGACTGCTGAGTCCGGAGTGGATTCGCCGGCTGGCAGCGGTTTCGCCGAGCATGGGATTGATGCTCGAAAGCACGAACGCGAACTTGCTACAGCCTGACGCGGCACATGATAACGCTCCCGACAAATTACCCGCGAGGCGTTTGCGCACCATCGAAGAAGCCGGCAAGCAGGGAGTTCCGTTCACCACGGGACTGCTCATCGGCATTGGCGAAAGCATTGAGGATCGGGTAGACACGTTACTGGCCATCCAGCAGATGCACGAGCGGTATGGACACATTCAAGAAGTAATCGTGCAGAACTTCCGGGCCAAGCCTGGAATTCCGATGCAGGACTCGCCCGAGCCCACATTGGGGGATATGCTGCGCACCGTGGCAATCGCACGCTTGCTGATGCCGCGGATGAATGTTCAAGCCCCGCCGAATCTTTCTGCTCCTTTCTACGATGAATTGCTGGAAGCCGGCATTAATGATTGGGGCGGAGTGTCGCCGCTGACGCCGGATTTCATTAATCCGGAAAAGCCATGGCCACACTTGGAGCAACTTCGTCTGCGAACCGAGGCCAGGGGATTTCAATTGGAATCACGGCTGCCGGTGTATCCGGAGTTTTTGCCAAGAGTGCTGGCGCGCCCGGGATTGTTACGAGATCGCGTACGGGCTGCCGCAGGTGAGGATGGCTATGCGCGGAGGGCCGCATGATCACGGTGCTGACCGGCGGCACCGGTGGCGCGAAATTCGTGGACGGTTTGCGGCAGGTCATCGCTCCGGAAGAGCTCACGATTATCGTCAATACCGGGGACGATCTTTTATGGTGGGGCCTCTACGTTTCTCCGGACATCGATTCGATCACCTACGTGCTGTCGGGCATGTTGAGCAAGGAACGGGGCTGGGGCGTGAAGGGCGACACTTTTTTCTGCCTGCAGCACATGGGTCAATTGGGGCAGCCGACCTGGTTTCACGCTGGAGATCGCGATCTGGCAGTGCATATTCTTCGTTCCAAGCTGTTGGCCGAGGGCAAGACGCTTTCGGAAGTAACCACGGAGATCGCTGACAAATTGGGGGTTAAGGCGCGCATTCTGCCCATGAGCAACTCGCGGGTGGAAACGCGGGTGGGAACTCCCCTGGGGGAGTTGAGTTTCGAGGAATATTTTGTGCAGCGATGGTACCAGGATCCGGTGGAATCGATTCGCTTTGCGGGGGCGGCCGACGCAGAGCCGGCCCCGGGCGTGATTGATGCGATTGTAAATGCCGACGTGGTGTTGTTGGCGCCCAGCAATCCGATCACGAGCATTGGTCCGATTTTGGCTGTGCCGGGCGTGCGTGAGGCACTGCACAAGACAAGAGGACGCATCGCGGCGGTGAGTCCGATTGTTGCGGGGGAAGCAGTTGCGGGCCCGGCCGGAATTCTGATGGCGTCCCAAGGGTTGCCCGTATCAGTCGCAGGCGTAGCTCAGGCTTACCACGATTTCCTGGATATGCTGATTGTTGACGTGCGCGATACAGAGGCCGCGGACGAACTGAGAAAGTCGGGACTGCGTGTGCAGGTTGCGAAAACCGTGATGCGCACCATGGAAGACAAGGCGGAATTGGCCAGCGCGGTACTTTCCGCGGTGCGCGGACAAAGCGCAGCGGCGGCGGATCACGCATGATTCTCGTTCCGGTAAAGAACCTGAAGCAAGCCAAGCAAAGGTTGGCGGCCGTGCTGGATCAACCCGCGCGGACCGAACTAGCGCAAGCCATGCTGCACGACGTGCTTGAGGTCCTAGCCTCGTGGCAGGGGCGCCAGGAGGTTGCGGTTGTGAGCTGCGATTCCTTTGCTTTGTCCTTGGCTAGCACCTATGGATTCGAGATCATCGCCGATCACAAGAACTCGGGCGAGACCGATGCGATCGAGATAGCGACCCGAGTCTGCGAAATGCGCGGGCTCGATACGTTGGTGATTCCAGCGGATATTCCTCTGATTCAGGCCTGGGAAATGCAGGCGATTCTGGATGCGGCACCGGAGGTCGGGTCGGTGCTGGTACCCGCGGGAGATGGGCGAGGAACCAATGCAGTCCTTCGCCGTCCGGCGGCGCTGTTTTCTCTTCGCTTCGGAAACGATAGTTTCAAGCCGCACCTTGCGGCAGCCCAGGCTAGCGGACAACCCTCCGTAGTGCTTTCCCTTCCCGGCATTGCCGTCGATGTGGATAATCCAGCGGACCTTCGGCAACTTGCCGAGCTTCCCGGCGAAACTCGCGCACAACACCTCGCTCGCAGGTGGAATCTCAGCG
>QIAI01000380.1 GCA_003224995.1 Acidobacteriota bacterium | reverse complement strand
GAATCTCCTGCCTGCCGGGGCTGCTGTTGAGCCTGCGATTGTGCCGAGGGATGAGCTGCAGCTGCTCCAGCGCTGGCGGCACTTGCTTTTCCTTCGAGGTTGCCGCCCTCCTCGTAATTCCACGTCGCTTTGTCGTAGGTCTTCTTTTCCGGGTCGAACCCGGAATACAAGCCGTCTTCCGGAAGCTTGAATCCTTCTTTAATGATGAATGCAGCGTTGGTGTAATTGACCAGGTAGTCGTGCGCGATCCGATTGTTCTCGATCGCGTATTTGATCAATCCGCCCAGAAATGCGATATCCGCGCCGGCGCGAATCTGCAAGAACAGATCCGCATTCGCCGCCGTGCGCGTCAGCCGGGGATCGACCACGATCGTTTTGGCATTGCGGTGAACTTTAGCTTCAATGGCCCACTTGAAGCCGCAAGGATGGTTTTCCGCTGGATTCCCTCCCATGATCAACATCATGTCGGTGTTCTTGATGTCGATCCAGCCGTTGGTCATTGCGCCGCGTCCGAATGTTGGCCCCAAACTGGAGACCGTAGGGCCGTGTCAAACACGAGCCTGGTTTTCCAGGTAGCAGACCCCCAGGCTGCGCATGGTCTTCACGACCAGATAATTGAACTCGTTGGTATCGGTGCAGCCGCCGGTAAATGCGATGCCTTCGCAACGATTGACGGTTTTGCCCTGCGGATCTTTGTCGATGAAGGTCTCTTCGCGCGTCTTCTTCACTCGTTCGGCGATCTCGCTGTAAGCCTGTTCCCATGAGATATCTTCCCAGTCCGTCGCTCCCGGTCGCCGCACCTGAGGTTTTAGCAGGCGACGATCATTCATGATGTCCTGTTCGAGCGAGGATCCCTTGGGACACAGCGTCCCGCGATTGATGGGATGATCAGGGTCGCCCTCGACATGGACCACCTGCGGGATTGCGTTCTTCGCCCTATCTCCCAGGGTGTAAATAATCACGCCGCAACTGACCGAGCAGTACGGACACGTACTGCGCGTTTCACTCGCGCGTGAGATTTTTAAGCTTTGGGTTTGCGCGTAAACTGGGGTGAGATCAAATCCGAGAGCGGAAACTCCTACGCCTCCCACCAATGTGCTCTTGAGGAAGGTACGCCGAGAAAATTCCATTCACGGCCTCCGTGGTTGAGTGTTCGACGGAGAACAATTGCGGCCGTTTACAAAGTCGGCCGGACTTAACGCAAAGTGTTGGAATAGTACTCTCGATTTCCGTGACCCGTCAATCGGCCACTGTGGGTAGTCCATTGCCTAGCATCGCGGCTACGCAGATAATCGGCGCATGTCCAGTTCTTGGCAGCGCCGGATTGAACGAGCCGAGGAGCTTGAACGCCTGCACCCGTTCGCGGCCCAGATCCTTCACTTCTATGGCAAAATCGCGCGCTTTCAGGGAGAGTTGTATGGACGCCTGGAGAATGCCTCCGGAGTTCATCAGCCGAAGCCTTCCGGAGCAGAGGCGGGGCCTCCCGAACTCCCGGAGCTGTTGGCCCGCTTTCCAGATTTCTTACGGCTTATTGAGCAAAACGCCCCGCCTCAACTGCAGGTGGTGGCGCGCGAATTGCACGGGGCCTCGGAAGCGACCCGCGCCGAGTTGCTGAATGAGGTCTGGAGCGGATCCGACGTGACCCAAGTCGTGGGAATCCACCAGTTCCCCACGCGCGCGTTTCTCCAGCCCTATGCGGAGTTCGTGCGCGTACGTTCTGGAATCAAGTGGGAAGGCTACACCCACGCTCTGTGTCCTTTTTGCAGTCGCAAACCAGGAATCGGAGTGTTGCGCCAGCTGGGCGATGGCGGCAGCCGGTCTTTAATCTGTTCTTTCTGCCTTGCGGAATGGCAGTTTCGCCGCATCGTGTGCCCCAACTGCGCTGAAGAGAATCCCGATAAACTGCCCGTCTTTACCGCAGGAGAGCTTCCGAATGTGCGAGTGGAATGTTGTGATACCTGCAAGTCCTATATGAAAACCATCGACCTCACGAAAAACGGATTGGCTGAACCCGTGGTGGACGAAATTGCAGCCATCCCGCTCGATCTCTGGGCACAGGAACGGGGATATACCAAGTTGCAACCAAACCTGCTGCAAATGTAGTGCACATCTTGCGCACAGCTACCCCGGTTGGCCGAGTTTCCGAAGCAGGGTATACTTGGTCCATTCATCTCTTACCAGTGTTGTCCACCAGTATTGTCCTGGAGCTTTCCAATGGATTCTTATCATCGCCAACTACATCGCCGGGAACAACCAGACGGGCGGGATTGCCAGTTCTGTGCGAGAGTCGATCCCAATTTTTCACATCGCGCACCCATCGATCGCTGGGTGCAGGGCAGCATTGATGATTCTGCTGCCGCGCACTTATCGGAAAACGGCCACGTCTTTCATCTGATGTTCGAGATGGCGAAGAAACGTGCGCAGCGTACATTGGAAGACCTCCCACTTCCGAAATCCGCTTAGGAAAAATTAGGAAGCCAAATTTTCTAGCCGTAAGCCCAAAGGAATACAATCAGCCATTCAATGGTGAGGTGGTATTCCCCTATCTGGAACTCATCGTTAAGCAGTTAACCTGAAGCCTCGATCCGCACATCCGAGGATTCTGTCTCCTTATTTTTTCCCTGCACCTGTTCTCCGGGTAATCCCGTCACGAACTCCAAGGTTCACTGGAGCCACGAGGTTTGACGCGATCGAGCATCAACTTCCCGCCAGCATCGGAAACACCGCCTGCCGAACATCGATGATTTGATACCCGAAAAAGCCCCGAACTTTGGACCCGATCTAGGGTGAATCCCAGGAGTGCAGTTCGTCGCAGCAGCCATCCTATTAGGTACATGCGCTCGCGTAAAACCGAGCTGCGATGGGGCATTGAGCAACGATCGCTTCGGGTCAACAGGATCGGAGGATTTATGGCGAACACGAGCTCCGCAAAGTGGCATCACAGTAATCCCTACAGTACGCAAGCAGCCTGCGAACATTGCGGCAACGTGCTTACTCACGAGGCTTGGTGCATGACGCGCAACACGGCCGTCCAATACGCGTACCAGATTATTCTCGAACCTTCAAAATTGAACCTGCTTGACAGCCTGATTCTGCACTCGCTGGGCGTGACCTGGGCGATCAGAGCCAGCCGCGGAAGCGAGAGGAATTCGGTCGCAAAGTAAGTCCTGAGTTTTGAGGAGACCGGTGGCGAAATATTAAGGACCTGGTCGCCATCCTGCGTGCCGGTGATTCTCTTACTACGATGAAGCCGCACCGTCCGTAGGGTCCTCACCCGATGGGATCAGTAGAGTCTGGTATCTACTCTCATCAAAAGCCCCTTGGGGCGGCGGACGAAATCCATTTACGGAAACCGGCTTGGGCGTGTCTCTTTTTTCCTTGCGATCGACTGTTCTCTGCTTCTCCCTGGTCTTTAGCTGCGTTTTGTTCTTTGGCCAGACGAGTGACCAGGCTTCGCGCGTTTATGAAGGTCAGACCGTAAGTGCGATCGACCTGATTGCGAACCCGCACCGCGACGTTGAACCACTACGGGCACAGGTGGTCCAAAAAGTCGGTGAACCCTATTCGGATGCAAAGATTCAGGAAAGCATTCGGGCATTGCAGCAGGCTGGCAATTTTCAAAAAGTTAAAGCGCAGGTTACTCCCGACCCAAACGGCTTGCGGGTCGCCTTCGTTCTGGAGCCGGCTTTCCCGCTCGGGACAGTCGACTTTTCTGAACTCAGCCGCCGCTTCGCATACACCCGTCTTTTGCAAGTTGCTAATTTGTCAGACGAGGAACCATACAATCCCGCGCGCCTACCCGCTGCAGAGAAGTCGCTGCTTGATTTCCTTCACCAGAATGGGTACTTCCAGGCTGAAGTTCATGCCACGCCGCAAATCGACGATGCGAATCAACTCGTAAGTATTTCTTTTGTCAGTCGCCTGGGCAAGCGGGCGCGGATCGCGAGCGTAAACATTGAAGGCGCTTCTGCGCCCGAGTCGGCGACTCTGGTGCGCGCATTACGTTCGTTGCGTGCCCGCCTGAGCGGTGCGCTTCTGAAGTCTGGCAAGCCTTACACGCCCGATCGCATCAAAGCAGCGACCACGCTCCTGAAGCGTTCGCTCGCAAAGCAGAACCATCTTGCCAGCACGGTTCGAGAAAACCCTCCGAAGTACATTCCCGAGAAGAATCGTGTGGACGTGTCGTTTGCGGTTTCCGTAGGACCCACTGTCACCGTTCGCACAACCGGAGCGAAGATCTCCAGCATTCCTTTCCTCGCAAGCCGAAGGCTCAAGACGCTGATTCCCGTGTTTTCCGAGGGAACCATTGATCGCGACCTGGTGCAAGAAGGACAGCAGAATCTGATCGACTATTTTCAGAAAAAGGGATTTTTCGACGTCCAGGTCAAAACCGATTTCCAGCGAGCCGCGGATCGCATCTCTCTGGTCTACGAAATTGAACGCGGAAGCAAACATCGGGTAAGAGATATCGCCTTCCGCGGCAATCAGCAGATCTCCGACCAGGCTTTACTTTCTCAGGTCGTCATCAAGAAGGCTCACTTCTGGTCGCACGGCAGCATCAGCCAGAAAACGCTGAAGACCAGCGTCGACAAACTGAAAGCGCTGTATCAGGACGTCGGCTATGAGCAAGTCAAAGTAACACCGAAGGTGGTCGACCATGAGCCAAATCTCGACGTTCTGTTTCAAATCGAAGAGGGCCCGCAGACCTGGGTTGATGCAGTTGAGGTCACTGGAAACCAGACCGTTTCCCTGAGCCGGCTCACGGGCGGCAAACCTCTCCCCTTACGTCCTTCCTATCCTTTTTCGCAGAGGCGAATGGCGGAAGGGCGCAACCTGCTTTCTGCCGCATATCAGAGTAATGGCTACCTGAACGCCGAAGTCAAAGCCAACGTCGCCAGGGATCCTTCCGACCCTCACCATGTTCAGATAACGTACGCGATTATCGAAGGCAACATGGTCCGAGTGAGTGAAGTGGTCTATCTCGGACAGAAGGTCACCAGGCTTTCGCTTTTAAAGAAGACTACTCAAATTGAGCCCGAGTCGGTGATGAGTCGTCGAGCGTTACTCGCAGGGGAAACGCGCTTATACGATCTTAATATTTTCGACTGGTCCTCCGTTGGTCCCAAGAAGCCGATTACAGACCAGACCGAAGAGGGAGTGCTGGTTCGGGTGCACGAGGCCAAGCGCA
>QIAI01000690.1 GCA_003224995.1 Acidobacteriota bacterium | reverse complement strand
CGTGCTAGTAGTCCTGGGATTTATCACCAACCGGCTCAATGTCAGCATCACGGGGCAAGAGTCCGCCGCGGGCATGCACTACCTGCCCAAGTGGACGGAGATCGCGGTGACCGGCGCGATTATTGCGGCCGGATTCGCACTGTTTGGATTGGCGACGAAGTATTTGCCGATCTTCCCTGCGGAGGAGAGCCCTCGCGTGGCCGAGGTTGAGGTTATCGCGGCGACTCCTGTGTTGGGTCATGCCGGAGACTGAACCAGTTCGGGATCGGTGGAATCGCCTACCCCACAGCCTCAGCGCAAAGCTGATCGCGTTGTTGCTGCTGGTCATGGTGGGAGTCTTCGGCATATTGGGATACCTGAATATCCGCTTGCACCGGCAGCACCTGGAGGCAGCCACACTGGCCAGCGCGGAGCGGGTCAGCGACGTGATCAAGCGCAGCATGTCGTATTACATGTTGCGCAACAACCGCGAAGGGATCTATCACGCCATGGCTACCATGGCGGACGAGCCGGGAATGGTCCGGGTGCGCATCTTCGACCGGGAAGGCGAGATCAGCTACTCTTCCGATCCCTCGGCCGAAGCTTGCTACGGGTGTCACACCCGTTCCGAGCCATTGGCCCACTTGAATCGCCCCGATCGTTTCCGGATTTTTCGGGACGGCGCGGGGCAGCGCATCCTGGGCGTGATCACCCCCATTGAGAACCAGCCTTCTTGCTCGAATGCTGCCTGCCATGCGCATCCGGCCAGCCAGAAAATCCTTGGCGTGCTGGATACGAATCTGTCACTGGCCAAAACAGATACACAGCTGGCGCAAAGCAGCTGGCGCATGCTGGCCTACACGCTTTTCGCGTTGTTCGATGTTTCTCTGCTGACCTGGTTGTTCGTGTGGCGACTCGTGGGCCAACCACTCAGCCGACTGATGGACGGAACCCGGCAACTGGCGGAAGGCAATCTGGGCTACCAGTTGGAGGTCGATTCCAGCGATGAGGTAGGCGAGTTGGCCGGCTCGTTCAATCGCATGAGCCTTCAACTGCGCGCCGCAAACGAGGAGATTGTAGCCTGGGCGAAAACGCTGGAAGATCGCGTTGATCAGAAAACTCGCGAGTTACAGCGGGCCCACGAGCACGTCGTGCACGTGGAAAGAATGGCAACCATCGGAAAGATGGCCGCGGTCGTGGCCCATGAAATCAATAACCCGCTCTCCGGCATCCTGACCTATGCGCGACTGCTGAAGAAATGGATTCAGCGGGGAGAGGCTGAGAGCTCAAAACGGGCGGACGCGGAACAAAGCCTGGACCTGATTGCCGAGGAGAGCCGTCGATGCGGCGACCTGGTGCGCAACCTTCTCACTTTCTCCCGCACCGCACCCATGAACTTGCAGACCACCGATCTCAACACCGTTGTGGACCGCAGCCTGCGGCTGATCGCTCACCAATTCGAAATGAATGGCGTGGAACTCCACCGCGAACTGTCGGAGGGTCTCCCAGCCATTCACTGCGATGCCGGCCAGATCGAGCAGGTGTTGCTGGCTTTGATCATCAATGCGATCGATGCCATGCCGCACGGAGGAAATCTGTGGGTGGACACTGGTCTCAGCGAGGACGGGAGTGAAGTTTCGCTGCGGGTTCGAGACGACGGTTCCGGAATCCCCACGGACATTCTGTCACGCATTTTCGAACCCTTTCTCACGACCAAAGAGACCGGGAAGGGTGTGGGTTTGGGATTGGCCGTAAGTCGGAACATCGTCGAACGCCATCACGGCCGAATTGAGGTGCAATCCGAAATTGGCAAAGGCACGACATTCAGAGTGACGCTGCCGGTTTCGAGCAGCCCAACCGCCGTGGCGACAAT
>QIAI01000379.1:18651-25597 GCA_003224995.1 Acidobacteriota bacterium | reverse complement strand
AATTGAAACCAGTAATCCTCTCAAGTTGCTTTTAGTCACAGGGGCAGGATCACATCACGCTACGTCGTCCAGGTCGTGTCCATTCTTGCCCTGCTTTTCCCCCGTGTGCTCCGGATTCTCACCGGGTTCGGGAAAATCGCTGTCTGCATTCTTCAGCATCGAGTTCTGGTCCCGATGTCCAAGCTGCCCATTCATCGATGTATTGCCTTTTTGAGTGCGTTCGTCCTGTTCAACGGCTCCTTTTTCGCGGTCCTGGTCTTTTTCCGGATGAGTCATGAATGCTCCTGTTCAAATGCTGTGGCCGAAGGGAACCTTCTTCGTCTACAGCAGCCAGCGTACCGTGAAACACTTCAGGCGGCAAAGGGTTTATTCTCTGGTCGGCAGCAAGTCAGGCCAATTTCAGGAGAAGGGTATGCAGCGTTTGCTTTGCCTCACCATGATTGTGGCGGCTCTCAGTATCGGTGCCTGGTCGCAGGCCACGACACAGACGCCAGGAACTTCGAATCCACCTTCAGCCCCGGGCGATAGCAGCAAGAAAGCCTCGTCTGCCAGCAAGAGCGGGAAACATCACCACCACAAGCACCATCACAAAAAGCACGTCTAGATCTTCGCAGGCATGAACCCGGCGGGCGGCAACGCCCGCCTCTCCTTGGTTCAGGCGTTTGGCTTGCCGGAAGAAACTCCCAACTTTCTCAACCGATCTCGCGCCTGCACCGCTTCGCTGGTCTTGGGATAGCGCTGAATCAGGTGCCGTAATTCCTGAACGCCGTCATCTTTCTGACCCATTTCGATAAGAGCGAATCCCTTCTTCAGCTGGGCTGACGCCGCCTTGCTTCCGCTGGGGAAATTCTGCAAAACCAGGTCGTAATTGCCGACCGCCTGCTGGTAGTTCCCGGCGCGGAACTGGAGCTCAGCCAGGTAGAAGTAAGAATTCCCGGCGAGATCGGTGTTGGGATAGAACTTGATATAGTCCGTAAATTCCTGCGCCGCCAGATCGTTCTTGGCGCCGTTGTAATCGCGCAGTGCATTGGCATACAGCACGTCCGGAGGCGGCGCCTGCGCTTGCGCGTCGGCTTGCGCCTTAGTGGCCTGCTGGTTCGCAGCCATGCTCTGTTGTGCCGATTGCATGTCCTCCAGCTGCTTGCTGACCTTCGCCAACCGGACCTTCAACTCATCCAAGGTGTCGTTCAAGGCCTGGATCTGTCCCGATAGCTGGTCGACGTGGCCGGCGGAGTCCCCCTGCTGTTTGGAGATCGAGTTCTGCAGAGTGGTAATCGCCGCGGTCGTCTTGTTGGATGCGTCAGTATTGGCCTCGACCAGATTCTTCATGACGCCCATGCGCTCGTCGAAGCTCGTCTTCATCGCTGTCATCTGTTCCTGCAACTGTTGAACCTGCGTCTGCAGCTGGATCATTTCCTTGTTCGCGGCATGAGCCGGCAGGGAAGCGACGAACAGCGCGGCCACCAGCACCAAACTCTTGGATTGCGACTGAAACTGTTTGTAGAGGCTCATAGACCCTTCCTGTCGATATCAGTATCCCACACGGAACGCGCCCGACGGCGGCAGCGGGGAAGACCAATTGTGGGGGATGGAGAACACGAATGCAGGTAACTTCCCGGTTTCTCCGGTACTTCCGAGTGGGCGGAACGTACTGGGCCCGCGCAGACTGCTGCCCGGAAGCTGCGACGGAGATCGCCGCAGCCCCAGGGCGCAAAGCGGTTTCTTATCTGGTTTGCGTAATATGCCCGCGGCGATTTTGCTGCCAGCAGGATTCGTTCGATTCGGTGCAGAACGGCTTCTCCTTGCCGTAGCTTATGGTTTTGAGCCGGCTGACGCTGACCCCGGCCGCAGTCAAAGCGTTCTTGACGGAATTGGCGCGGCGATCCCCTAAAGCCAGGTTGTACTCGGTCGATCCGCGCTCATCACAATGGCCTTCGATTGTGATCTGAAGATTCGAATGCTGTCCCAGAAATTGGGCGTCGCCCTGCACCAGGGATTGCTGGTCTGAACGAATGGCATCGGAATCGTAATCGAAGTAGACGTCCTTCACGTTACGCGCAAACAGTTCGTCGTCGCTGAGCGAAGCGGCCGGAGGCGGCGGGGGCGGAGCGTTGACGGTTACCCGCGCGGTCGCTTCCTGCGTGCCTCCCGAACCTTTGGCCACCAGGTGGTACGTGGTCGAATCGCTAGGCGTGACCTGCTGTGAGCCGCTGGGCTGCACGGCGCCAATGCCATCGATGCTGACGTCGGTAGCGTTCGTGGTCTGCCAGGTCAGCGTGGTGGCCATCCCCTTATCGACGCTGTTCGGGTTCGCCGAAATCGAAGCGGTTGGGGACGGCGGTGGCGGCGGTGGTGGCGGGGGCGGTGGCGCGGCTTTCTTTTTGCAAGCGCCTAACATCATGATGGCGCCGAGAATGAGTACCAAAGTGGACCATTTCACTGACAGTTTCACGTTCTCCTCCCTGAATCGTGCACACGGGGATCGCGTGCACGGCTGAGACCGGTCTCGCGGGCCAACATCTCCGCGATGGCCGGGAATAATGACTGTTGTAAGAGCAATTCCATACTTACATTTTTATTGCGTACTTCCAACTCCAATTTCGCAATGTGCGCTACTTCCAACTCCAATTTGGTTGCGTATTGTGACCGCTGAAGGTCAACTGCTGCACCTTGGTGCCGTCCGCCAGCATGGTCCAGATCTGTTCCGTTCCGGAACGGCTCGACTGAAATGCGATGTGCCGCCCGTCTGGGGACCAGTAAATATCGTTGGCGCCCGGCGCTCCCGCACCGTACTTCCGGAACCAGGAAAAGGTCAGAAACTGGCCATTCGGAGCCCACGACGGGGACACGGCATAGCCTTGGTCGGTGACGCGCTGCACATTTGTGCCGTCTGCCTCCATGGTGTAAATCTGCGGCAGCCCGGTGCGTCCGCTGACAAAGGCGATCTGCGCGCCTGTCTTGCGATTGAAGGTAGGCGATACGTCGGGGCCGCGATCGGTGGTGAGGCGGCGCGAGTTGCCGCCGGAGGCGTCGGCAATATAGATATTCGGCTCTCCTCCACGCGAGGAGGAGAAGGCGACGCGCGTACCATCGGGCGCCCACGTCGGCGACAGATTCGTGCCGCCATATCGCGGGAAGGAAACAGTGCGATTCAGTTCGGTCGAAAACATCGTGATGTCCCAGCCATTCTTGTTCAGAGAACTGAAGGCGAGACGCGATCCGTCGGGAGAGATTCGCGGCGACAGGGAAATGCTGCCGACGTGCGTGAGCTGATGCTGGTTCGAACCGTCATAGTCCATTTCCCAGATCTCTTTGTGGCCGCTGCGATCGCTGACGAAATAGACCTTGCTCTCGCAAATGCCGGCCACGCCTCCGCCCAGCCGGAAAATGATCTCGTTCGCAAATTTGTGGGCAATCAGGCGCGCCGCATCCGTGGTCGCGTTATCGCTGTACTGCTTTCCAAGAACCTGCGGCGAAGTGACGTTCTTCACGTCATACAGCCATCCGTGGACGAGAACGCTATTGTTCGTAACTCCCAGATCGCCGAATGCGAGCATGGACGCGTTGGGCGGCGGCCCGCTCCACGCTTCAAAGCGAACTTCCGACGGATTGCCCGGTGCCTCGAGCGGATAGAAACTCTTGGAGACCATCTCGAAAATGCCGGCATTGTCGAGGTCGTTCCAAAGCGTGTCACTGAATACCTTCAGCAGTTCGGCGTTTTTGGCATCCTGGGAACTGGCCTTGAAATCAGACGCGGCCAGCCGGACCTTCTCTACTCCCAATCCCGTGCCGGTGCGGATCCAATCCTGGGCGAACGCAGGCATCGCCGGGAAAATTGTCAGTGCAAGGACTAGAACCAAACCGGGGGCAAAAAGCCGGGACATCCTTGCGGAAAGAATGTTGGCCGAAAAATGAGTCGTATTGCGATAGGTCGAAGACTTCAAGGGACTATAAGACATAGCTTGCGCCTGACTCCTGAAATTTGCCTAGTAACTTTAGGACTACCTGTTGAGATCAAACCAGAACTCCACGGTTACCTTGCTCCCGGTGTATTCCGGCGGCAACGGGCCAAAGGTATCGATGCGCTGCAGCGCCCGTATTGCGGAGTTGTCCAGCGATGGGACGCCGCTGGACTGTTCAATCTGGATATGGGTCGGTTGGCCCGAGCGAGTGATATCGAACACCAGGTACACGCGGTTGGCCTTGTGAACCGTCGGATCGACCTCGTACTTCAACCAGTTCTCGGTGATCTTGTCGCGCACCACCTTCGCGTACCAGGCATAGACGCTGCCGAAGTCGCCGCCGCCGCCCTGAAATCCGAATCCACCTTTCGCGCCATTCGCGCTGAAAGCTCCATAGGGCCCGTTGACGGGTCCGCCCTGGCCATAGGGAACTTCGTTGCTCTCCGTTTCCGGCGCGGGTTGCGACTTGGCCTTGCTGGCGCTCACCGCCGGCTTTGCCTTGACCTTCGCCGCTTTATCGGGAATCGGGATCGCATCGGGCTCGACTTGTTTTTCCTGGGGTTGCGACTTGGTCAGTCCTTTGGATTCGTTCGCGACCACGTTTTGCGTCGGGGTCGAACTCTTTGGCAGAGGGATGGTGCTGACGAGGGTCACGCCCATGGCGTCTCCGCCTCCGCCCGCGCCCCACGTGGCGCCGCTTCTTCCGGAATACATGCTGAGGAGCACGATCAATCCCGTCAGGCCCAGGTGGAGTCCGACGGAAAGGGCCACAGGTCGGCCCAACTTGCCGTGTTCAAAAAAAATCTCAGCGTCGGCTTGCATTCTGATCCAGCGGCTGCGTAACGATGCTCACGTTGGTGATGCCGGCGCTTTTGACCGCGTCCATCACGGTGGCGAACGCGCCGAAGGGCACATCCTCATCGGCCCGGATAAAGACCGACTGGTTCTGCGGGTCGCGAATCTTTTGCCGCAGCTTGCCTTTGATCTCGTTGATATTGACCGGGTCGTTCCCCAGAAACACGCGCTGCTGCTTGTTAATGCTGATCACCATGCGTTCCTCGGTGATTTCTTTCACGCTGCGCGTTTTGGGCACGCTGACTTCGATACCCGACTGCAGCACCGGCGCGGTCACCATGAAGATAATCAGCAACACCAGCACCACGTCGACTAGCGGGGTGACGTTGATATCGGAGATTGCCGTTTGGGTGCGGCCGTTCGCTGCGGTAAAGGCCACGCGTTCAGCATCTCGAGGGCGAAGTCGTCTCCGCGAGCCGCCAGGTCCCGAATGGAACTGCCGATGAGGTTGTAGGCAATGACCGCGGGGATCGCGGCCGCCAGACCGGCGGCAGTGGTGATGAGGGCTTCTGAAATGCCGGGCGCGACCGCGCGCAGAGTGGCGGCGCCGGCGGTGCCCAGACCATGAAAGGCGTCGATGATGCCCCACACCGTTCCGAATAGTCCGACAAAAGGGGTGACCGCGCCGGTGATTGCCAGCCACGGCACGTTGCGCTCGAAGCGGGTCAACTCCTCAGAATTCGCGATTTGCATGGCGCGCTGGATTGGCAGCAGGCTGCGTCCGCCCGAGCGCTTGAATTCTTCGTAGCCATTGTCGAAAACACCCACCAGCGGGCTGGGACGGAACTGGTCTGCCACGGCGGCGATGTCCTGCAAGCGCTGCGCCTTGCGAAACGCCCGCACGAAACGTCCGCTTTGCACCCGGGCGCGCCGCAACAGGCTCCACTTGGAAAGAATAATGGCCCAGGACAGCACGCTAAAGGCCAGAAGAAGAGCTAGGACGGTCTTGGCGACGAAGCCGGTTTGGCTAACCAGATCAAATACTTCGCCACCCACTGCGGAGGCCAACCAGTATGGGTTCAACATTGTTTGTTAGTAAGGGCGCCGAGACGCCGGATGACCTCCAGAATCAATTTTCGTAGCGGTCCGCTCATTATAGTCCCTGGGAGTTCCAGTTCACTCACGCGGAAGGGCGAAGTTTACTGGAGAATCAATATGGGTACCTGGAAACAGTTCTCCGTTGCCGGTTCTCGTGCAACTTTGCATTTGTAACCCCATTCGAGTTGTCTGAATAAGGAGTCTTCTTTCTCAGTGCCTCTGTGTCTCTGTGGTGAATTAGGTTTACCGAGAACTGGGAACCGAGAACTATTTTCGTGCTATTCTGCGCTCAACTTCTTACTTCCAGGACCACCGGTGCTCGTCGAACTGCGCCTCGAGAACTACGCGGTGATCGATAATCTGGCGGTTGCGTTCGCCTCGGGGCTCAACCTGCTGACAGGCGAGACCGGCGCCGGAAAATCCATTCTTATCGATGCTTTGACCTTGCTTCTGGGCGAAAAAGCTTCCGCGGACGTCGTCCGTTCGGGGGCCGATCGCGCGGTCGTATCGGCCGTGTTTGAAATCGAGAGCAGCGCGGCCAAGACCGTGGCGCGCATTCTGGAAGAGAACGGACTCGATTCGGAAAGTGATTCCGTCATTTTGCGGCGGGAGATCGCGAGCGGCGGCAAGGGTCGGGTCTTTATCAATAATCAGCCTGCCACCGTCGCCGTCCTGCGGCAACTCGGACCTTCCCTTGCGACGGTCCACGCGCAGAACGAAACCCTGGCGGCATTCGATGGGCCGGCGCGATTGTCGCTGCTGGACGCCTTTGCCGGTTGCCACACTTCTTCGGTGCACGAAGCCTTCGCTGCGTGGAAGGGAATTCGCGCGCGGATCGAAGAATTGGAGCGCGACGAGCAGGATCGCATGCGTCTTGTCGACCTGTGGAGTCATCAGAAACGCGAGATCGAAGACGCAAAGCTCCAGCCCGGCGAAGATGAACGGCTGGAGAACGAGAAACGCGTGCTGGCCAACGCCGAAAAAATCTATACCGCCGCCATGAACGCGTTTGACCTGTTGTATGAGGGCGATTCATCGACTGCGGCGTCGTTGCGCTCGGCGCGCAAACAAGTGGAAGACTTGGCGCGTTA
>QIAI01000379.1:15937-18374 GCA_003224995.1 Acidobacteriota bacterium | reverse complement strand
GTGCGCTCGCAAGCTGGAGAAGTCCGTCGAGGCGGCCATCAATGACCTGGCCATGAGCGCGACATTCAAGATTGAGGTGACCGGCTCCGACGAAGAAGGGCACTGGACCTCCAGTGGTTTCGACCAGGTGCTCTACATGATTTCGACCAATCCCGGAGAGCCGCTGCGGCGACTGGAGCATATCGCGTCTGGCGGGGAACTATCGCGGGTCATGCTCGCGCTGAAGGCCAGCGTGGAAGCTACTGCGGCGGGCGCGGGTAAGAAGAAAGGCTCAGGGGTTCCGCGAACCTTGGTATTCGATGAAATCGACACCGGGATTGGCGGGCGCGCGGCGGAGGCAGTCGGCAAAAAATTGAAAGATCTGTCCCGCACCAACCAGGTTCTCTGTGTGACTCACTTGCCGCAAATCGCCACCTTCGCGGACCATCATTACCGGATTGAGAAGAAGGAGTCCGGCGGCCGGACTAAAACTTCAGTTCGGAACATCACCGGCGACGAGCGCACCGAAGAAGTGGCGCGCATGTTGAGCGGCGCCAAGGTGACGGAGAACTCACTCAAGCACGCCGAGCAGATGATTAAGGCGAACGCCTGAAGCTCCCCGCCAGTTGATAGCTTGGCGCGGCAATGACGAGAGATCGCTTCGCGGCAGGACCCGTGCACCTCGACTTGAGCCGCAAGAATCTCATCTCTACCAGATGGAACGAACAGGCGCCCAGCACTGCGGCACAGGCGGTCACGACGGGAACATGAATCCAGAGCGAGTGGCGACCGAACACATTCAGCACCAGCCGGTTCGCCATCATGTGATAGAGAAACATGCCGTACGACACCTGTCCGAGATAACGCACCACTCTCCAGTTCAGCCAACCCCACAACCAGGTGTTTCCCAAGACAATGACCTGCACCAAGAGAATCGCCGTAAGCAGAGGATCTACGACGAATCCAACCGCAAATTTGTACGGAAGGTGCAGGCGGAAGTCCATTGCAATGGACAGTACAATCAATGCTACCGAGACCAGCGAAATCCAGGTTCGGGCCGTGACAAAATTCCAGAAGCGGAGCAGCGCGCCTCGCTTCATCAGCACCGCCAGCAAACAGCCGATAAGGATGTGATCGACTCGAGTATCGAAGGCGCGCTCCAGCCAGTTTTCATTCACGTGAAACTTGAAGAACAGCACAACGCGGTAAACATCCACCAGGACTATGGCGGCAATGAGTAAATGGGTCAGTTTGCGCAGATCTTTTTGGAACGCCACGAAGAAGCAAGGCCAGAGCAGGTAAAACTGCTCTTCCATTGCCAACGCCCAGGTGTGCCAGCATGCGTGCTTAATATGCGGCATCAGCGCAAATCGGTAATTACTGGTGTAGGTAAAAGCGCTCAGATAGTCGCCCAATATGGTTCCCGACATCCCTCCTTCGGTCTTCCATTGGGCGGCAAACGCGAGAATGAGAAAAACATAAAAACCAGGAAAGATGCGCAGAACCCGGCGCACATAGAAATTGCGGATGGAAACGTTGCCCGTTGTCTCCGACTCCTTGAGCATCATCCATGTAATCAGAAAACCGCTCAGGACAAAGAACGTAAGAACTCCGCGGCCGTCGGGCGAGTACGGCACGTTCAGGTGATGGCAAATCACCAGGAGCACGGCGAGGGCGCGCAGCCCGTCAAGCGAGGGAAGTTTCTTCTGGCCGAGGGCTTGGGCCAGCCTGGAAGTCGGAACCGAGGTACCGATTGCAGTCGAAGTCATCTTTTGATAACGACAGCGTCCCCGCGGCTTGCTTGGAATGCGGAAACTATCGATTCACTTCAGGGGAGATTGGCTCGTCAGGAGAGGGAAGGATCCAGAAAATAAAAGGCTTTAGATCCAGCTATTTACGAATCTGCGTTCCGGCATGGACCCGAAATGACGGCTCCCCGGACTTTGCATCGAAAAGGCTGCGAAGCGAATTTCGAAGGGACGGTGGACTCCGATTCCCGAACTTATGATTCCCGTTTCGTGATCGCAACGAATACTACAAGCGGTGTGGATAACGGTTCGTCTCGTATCCATCGCAATGCCTGCGGTGACTTGCGCCTTGGAAAAACCACTAGGATTCACCCGGCTCTCCATTTAATGCAGAAACCGCCTGATCAATGCTAATCCTAACCCTTTCTATGGCTTACATTGACCAAATGGGTTCTCTGGGATACTCTAGACTTAATTTTTCCGGGGAAAAGTGTACCCTTAGAACCAGCACAGGACGCCAAGGATTTTATTGTGTCTACGAGTGAAGCCAAGACTTTATTGCTGTTGAAGCCGCGGGGATTTTGCGCCGGTGTGGTGCGGGCGATTGACATCGTTCGCATTGCGCTCGAGGCCTTTGGGCCGCCAATCTACGTCCGTAAGGAAATCGTTCACAACCGGTTTGTGGTAGAGGAACTGCAGCAAAAGGGTGC
>QIAI01000379.1:0-15856 GCA_003224995.1 Acidobacteriota bacterium | reverse complement strand
TGGTCACGAAGGTTCACGTGGAGGCAGCCAAGTTTGCCAAGGAAGGCTACTCGCTGGTTCTGATCGGGCACCGTGATCACGACGAGGTCATCGGGACACTGGGCGAGGCCCCGACCGTGACCCAGGTGGTGGGATCGCCGAAGCAGGTGGATGCGCTTACCGTTCCCGACCCCAACCGTGTCGCCTATCTTACTCAGACCACTTTAAGTCTCGACGAAACCAAGGACATTATCGCTGCGCTCAAGAAGAAGTTTCCGAACATTCAAGGTCCGCACGCGCAGGATATTTGCTATGCAACAGAAAACAGGCAGGTTGCGGTAAAGGAAGTAGCTTCTGAAGCCGACCTGCTGCTGGTGGTTGGATCGGAAAACAGCTCCAATTCCAACCGCCTGGTAGAAGTGGCGCGTAATTTGGGCACCAAGGCGCATCTAATCGACAGCTACAAAGACATCCAGGCCGAATGGCTGGAAGGCGTGAAAACCATCTCGCTGACCGCCGGGGCGTCGGCTCCTGAATGTCTGGTGGAAGAAGTCGTGAAGTTCCTGGCGACCAACGGATTCGATAATGTGCAGGAACTGGAAGTCATGCCCGAGAATGTACGCTTTGGCTTGCCTCCGGAGATCGTCGAAGCCATTGCGGCCGCACCCGCGAGCGTGAGCGCGGATTAACGGAGTTCACACCTGCATGGAAGATAACTCCCCCCATCTGTCCACGAAGTCAGCACCCCAATTACGTTTCGGCAAAATTGATGACTTGGCAAGCCGTGTGGCGGCAGCGACCGACGCTGCGCGCCGCCTGCTTTTTTCTCAGCAGCATGAAGACGGCTACTGGTGTGGCGAGCTGGAAGCGGATGCCACGCTCGAAGCCGACTACATCATCCTGCATACCATGCTGGGCACCGGGAACGCCGAGCGTTTTGCCAAGGCCGCGCGCTACATCCTGCAACATCAGAATGGAGATGGGGGCTGGAGCATCTACAGCGGCGGCCCTTCGAACGTCAGCGCCTCGGTGAAGTGCTATTTCGGATTGAAGCTGGCGGGCTTTCAGGCGGATGCGCCGCCGATGAAGCGGGCGCGTGCCAGGATACTCGAACTCGGTGGGGTCACCGAGGTCAACACCTTTACCAAGCTTTACCTCTGTTTTTTCGGGCAGTTCGACTATGACGCGGTCCCGGCCATTCCGCCGGAAATCGTGCTGTTTCCCAACTGGTTCTGGTTCAACATCTACGAAATCTCGTCCTGGTCGCGCGCCATCCTGGTCCCGCTTTCCATCTGTTATGCGAAGAAGCCCTTTAAGAAATTGCCCGACGAGATGGGGGTTGAAGAACTCTTCGTCGGCGGACGCGACAAGTCGCGCATGCATCTGCACTGGGCCAAGAAGCTGATCTCGTGGCGGAATTTCTTTTTGGTGCTCGACCGGCTTACCCATTGGGCAGAGCGCGTCCACATCCGCCCGCTGCGTTCGATCGCACTGAAAAAAGCCGAAAAGTGGATGCTGGAGCGCTTTGAGATGAGTGATGGCTTGGGCGCCATCTTTCCATCGATTATGAACTCGGTGATTGCTCTACGTTGCCTGGGCTATTCGATCGACGATCCACAAGTGATTCGGGCGATGGACGAGTTCGAAAAACTGGGCATTGAAGAGGGCGGGACCTTCCGCATGCAGCCCTGCGTTTCGCCGGTGTGGGATACCGCTTATGCGTTGTTCGCGCTTGCCGAGGCGGGCGTGCCTTCCACCGATCCCAGGTTGCTCAAGTGCGCCGATTGGATCTTGCAGAAGCAGGTACGCACCGTGGGCGACTGGAAAGTCAAGAATCCGCAAGGCCAACCCGGCGGCTGGTACTTCGAGTTCAATAACGAGTTTTATCCCGATGTGGATGACACGGCACAGGTTTGTCTGGCATTGAGCCGGGTGGAACATCCCAACGGCCGCTACCAGCGCGAATCCGTGCAGCGCGCCATCGACTGGGTGTTGTCGATGCAATGCCGTAATGGCGGATGGGCATCATTCGACAAGGATAACGACCGCATGGTGTTCCAGTACGTGCCGTTCGCCGACCACAACGCCATGCTCGATCCCGCGACGGTCGATATCACCGGACGCATGCTCGAAATGCTCGCCAGTCATGGCTACGATCAGAGCCACAAAGCGGTAAAGAAGGCGATTGAGTTCATCCGCAAGCAGCAGGAACCGGATGGCTCCTGGTTCGGCCGCTGGGCCGTCAACTACATTTACGGCACTACGCTCGTCTTGCGTGGACTCGAGGCGATCGGCGTAGATCATCACGAGCCCTACGTGCAGCAAGCCGCGGAGTGGTTGCGGATGGTGCAGAATCCTGACGGCGGTTGGGGCGAATTGTGCGATTCCTACGATGATTCCAATCGCAAGGGACTAGGAGAGAGCACCGCGTCGCAGACAGCCTGGGCCGTGCTGGGCCTGATGGCGGCGAATGACCTCCGCAGCGATTCGGTGGCCCGGGGTATCGCTTACCTCTTGCGCACTCAGCAGAAAGACGGATCGTGGGAGGAAAATTACTACACCGGAACCGGCTTCCCGCGCGTGTTTTATCTGAAGTACCACATGTATCGCCAGTACTTCCCGCTGCTCGCGCTGACTACGTACGCGAAGATGGTGGCAGAAGAATCGGCGGGTTCAGCTCGGAATGGCCACTAGTCGCTGGATGCGCCAATTTCTGCTCCCTGGTGGACGTGCGGCTCAGAACGCGCATCCCGAACTCTTCCGCTGTTTTCCGATTCCAACAGGGACCTGAGACTGGCAACCGAGAACTGCTCTTGAAGGCTTTCGTCACAGGTGCCACCGGCTTTTTGGGTGCGCACGTCGCACGGGTTCTGGCGGAAAAGGGCGCTGAGCTGCGCTTGTTGGTGCGCTCCACCAGCGACTTGCGCAATATCGAGGGCTTGAACGCGGACCGGGTTACCGGCGACTTGCGCTCACCGGCTTCGCTGGAAAAAGCTCTGGCCGGTTGCGATACCGTATTCCATGTCGCGGCGGATTACCGGCTGTGGGTTCGTGATCCGGAGCAGATGTACCGCTCGAATGTGGAAGGGACGCGGGCTTTGCTGGAGGCCGCCCGAAAGAACGGAGTTCGCCGGGTGGTGTACACGTCGAGCGTCGCTACCATGGGATTTACTTCCAATGGCACGATTGCCGACGAGGAGTCCCCCGTCGCTCTGGCCGAGATGATCGGGCACTACAAGCGCTCGAAGTTTATGGCCGAGCAGGTGGCACTCGAGGCCGGGCAAGGTGGCCAGGACGTGGTTGTCGTAAATCCTTCAACGCCGGTGGGTGAAATGGATATCAAGCCGACGCCCAGCGGTCGCATCGTGGTGGATTTTTTGAAGAAGAGATTTCCCGCGTACGTGGATACCGGACTGAACCTGGTCGATGCCACCGAATGCGCGCGTGGACATGTAGCCGCGCTGGAAAAGGGAAGAAGCGGTCAACGTTACATCCTCGGCGGAGAGAACCTGACGCTAAAGCAGATTCTCGACAAGCTGGCGGCCATCACCGGCCTGCCTTCGCCCAGCATAAAAGTGCCGTATGTGCTCGCGTTGGCAACCGGAGTTTGCGACGAGGTGGTGACCGGATGGATTCGCGGGCGCGAGCCGCGAGCCACCATCGACGCAGTGCGCATGGGACGGAAAAAGATGTTCGTGTCTTCGGCAAAAGCGGAACGCGAACTGGGCTGGCAGATCGTTCCGGTAGACGACGCCCTGCGCCGCGCCGCGGCATGGTTTCGGGCGAAGAATTATGCCTGAGGTCGCACTGGTGGCCGCGCTTGAGCGTGAAATTTCGCCCATGGTGCGGAACTGGAAAGCGTCTCAGCAAGAGTATTCCGGCAGAAGCTTTCGATTCTTTGAGGCCGGGGAGCGCGTGGCCGTATGCGGAGGAATCGGCCCGCAGGCGGCGCGTCAGGCGACGGAAGCGGTGATCTCTTTGTACAAGCCGTCGATGGTGGTGTCAGTCGGATTTGTGGGTGCGCTGGACCATAGCTTGCGGGTGGGACAGATATTTGAGCCTCGGCTTGTAATCGATGCGGGCGATGGCAGCCGAACCGACACTGGCGGGGGCTCAGGCGTTCTGGTGAGTTTCAGTTCGGTTGCTGGTCCGGAACAGAAAGCGCGGCTTGCGAGTTCCTACCAGGCGAATGCAGTCGACATGGAAGCTGCGTCAGTCGCCAGGGGCGCGGAGGCGCACGGTCTACGCTTTGCGGCGGTGAAGGTCGTTTCCGACGACGCAAGTTTCGAGATGCCGAGCATGGAGCCTTTCATCCGGCGGGATGGCAGTTTTGCCTCGGGGCGTTTCGCGTTCCATGCCGCATTGCGGCCGTGGACCTGGGGAACGGTTTTCCGCTTGGCGCGGAACAGTGCCAAGGCTGCGCAGCAACTTTGTGAGTATCTGGAAAAGCATGAGGGCAATCCAACAACTGTGCCGGTAAGGTCGGGTTCGAAGAAGTGATGAATCGTTTCCAAAAATCCATGATGGCTTCACTCATAATTGGGGCCGGAGCGCTGATTGCGCAGACGCCCTCAACTCAAACCTCGTTCGTCTACGTGGAAAGCTTTCGCAAGGGATCGACGCGGATTACCGAGCAAACCCTCGAGGTGGACCTGGATCCGAAGAATCCGACTTGCGAGATCAAGGTGAAGGATCAGAACGGACGGGATCGCTACCAGTTCCGCTGTGCCCCGGAACATCCGGGACCGGGTGATGATCGCATCATTGCCTGGCAAGTGCACCTGGCGGACAGGGAACATAAAATCTATGGGGATGTGCTCATGCCATCGCCGGATCCGACGCAGGATCGGACGCAGATCGGTTGGCTCGACCCAGGCAAGTTCGCGAAAATTCCTTTGATTACAGAACGGGTTGTAAAAGTGGATCGGTTCTACTGCGTCTTCCAGGTGACCGATTCCCATTTCGTTGCGGCCGGGCAGCCCTATTTAGATCACCTGACTTTGGACGTTCGCTTTACCAACACCATGCCGCACACCGAGGTTCGGGTCAAAGACGAGAAGGCGCCTTCCTGATGACCCTGGCACGATCCATGACGGTTGAAGATCGGCGCCGCTCGATTCCGGCGACCATGCTGGCTGCCGTTTATCGCGGGAAGAATGATGTTCGCATGGAGACGGTGTCGGTGCCAGACATCGCAGCCGGCGAATTGCTGGTGCGGGTGCATACCTGCGGCATTTGCGGAACCGATCTGAAGAAGATCGCCACCGGATCACACTCGGCGCCGCGCATTTTTGGTCATGAAACCTCCGGGGTGGTGGTCGCGGCGGGCGATGGCGTTACCAATTTTCAACCCGGCGATCGCGTGATGGTGTTCCATCACATCCCTTGTAGAAGCTGCTATTACTGTCGGCATCACACGTTTGCCCAGTGCGAGACCTACAAAAAAGTAGGATGCACGGCCGGCTTTGAGCCCAGCGGCGGTGGTTTCGCCGAATATGTGCGAGTCATGGACTGGATTGTCCAGCATGGCACGGTGCGCATCCCCGACGGAATTTCCTTCGAGCAGGCCTGTTTTGTGGAGCCGGTGAACACCTGCATGAAGGGCGTGGTCAGCCTGGTGATCGGGCAGGGGCCCATCGGTCTCATTTTGAGTGTGTTGGCCAGGCGGACCGGGGCTAGGGTTATTACTTCCGATTTGTATTCCCAGAGGCTTACAATATCGGAAAGCTTTGGTTTGGACCTGACAATCGATGCCTCGCGTACAGAGGTGACCCAGCGGGTGCGCGAGTTGACGGATGGCCGGGGCGCCGACGCCGTAATTCTGGCTGTCGGCGGCAACGGTCTGATCCGGCCTGCCATGGACGCGACGCGTTCCGGTGGCCGGGTATTGCTGTTTGCTCAGACAGTGCACGGCGAAGTGGTCGTGGATCCAGCGGCCATCTGTGTAGATGAGAAAACTTTATTGGGGTCGTACAGCGCTTCCGTGGAGTTGCAGGAGGAATCGGTGCGTTTCGTGATGAGCCGGGAGATGGAACTCGAACGGCTGATCAGTCACCGCTTTCCCTTAACTCGCGGATTGGAAGCGCTCGAACTGGCTGCCCATCCCCAGCCGGACTCCATGAAGATCGTGATTCAGCCGGGCAGCACGTGGGAAGGACTCTCGCAGTGAACGGAAAAATGACCGCTGCCGTCCTGTACGGCAAAGAAGACATCAAGATTGAACAGGTACCCATTCCCCGGGTGGGGGAAGGCGAAGTCCTGATCAAGGTGCAGGTCGCGCTCACCTGCGGCACCGACCTGAAGGTTTACCAGCGGGGCTACCATGCCCGCATGATTGTGCCGCCCGCCCTGTTCGGGCACGAGCTGGCCGGAGTGGTGGAGCAGGTCGGGGCCGGGGTTCGCGGCTTCAAAAAGGGCCCAGGAAAATCTCTGCGAGGACTTGCTCTTCAACAACGGAGCGTACGCGGAATACATCCGGGTGCCGCGTCGGATCGTGGAAAGCAACATGCTCGCCATTCCGGCGGACGTTTCCTTCGAAGACGCGGCCATGACCGAGCCGCTGGCCTGCGTGCTTCGGGGATTGCATGAAACCCGGGTGGAAATCGGCGATACCGTCGCGGTCATTGGCGGCGGACCGATTGGATTGATGTTTGTGCAGGTCGCCAAGGCGATCGGCTGCAATGTGATCGCCGTGGTGAAGCGCGATTCGCAGGTGACCTTGGCTCGGCGTAAGGGCGCGCACGAAGTCGTGCAGATCACGCAGGTGAAAGATCCGATTGAAGCGGTTCGCGATCTCACCCGCGAGAAGCGCGGCGCCGACGTCGTGGTGGAGGCGGTGGGCCGTCCGGAAGCCTGGGAATGGGCAGTGCAGATGGTTCGCAAGGGCGGCACCGTGAACTTCTTCGGAGGATGCGCCAGTGGCAGCAAGGTGCAGCTGGATACCAATCGGCTGCATTATTCCGAAATTTCCTTGAAGGCGACGTTCCATCACACCCCCGAGACGGTGCGACGCGCTTTCGCTCTGATTGCCGAGAAGAAGGTGCGAGGCACGGATTACATTACCGGCGAAGCTCCGCTCTCGCGCTTGCATGACGTACTGCGGCACATGCTGAACCGCAACGGCGACATCAAGACCGCCATTATTCCCGGACACTGAGGCCAGGAACAGGCTGGGACAAACACTCGCTATGACTTCCATCGCCAGCCGCGAACCCGGGCCAATGCCTGCCTCTTCCGTGAGATCGGGCTGGGCCAGCCTCCCGCCGGAGTACGCCATTCCGCCCGTGGCGCCGTCCCTGGAAGAGTCGCGCGCATACTGCCGGCGGCTGGCGCGTTCGCACTACGAAAATTTTTCCGTGGCGAGCTGGTTTCTTCCAGCGCGTTTGCGCCAGCACTTCTTCAATGTCTATGCCTATTGCAGGATCTCCGATGATCTCGGAGACGAAGTGGGGAATCCCGCTGCGTCGCTGCTCTTGCTCGACCAGTGGCAGAAGGAACTGGAAGCCTGCTATGCGGGCCGGCCGCGGCACCCGGTTTTTGTCGCTCTGGCAGAAACGGTCCGCAGCTGCGAGATTCCGCAGCACGAATTCTCCGATTTGCTAACCGCCTTTCGGCAGGATCAGACGGTTACGCGCTATGAAACTTTTGAGGATCTGCTCGGTTATTGCCTGAACTCCGCGAACCCGGTGGGCCACCTGGTGCTTTACCTCTGCGGTTATCGCGATGAAGAACGGCAGAAGCTTTCCGACTACACCTGCACAGCCTTACAGCTGGCCAATTTCTGGCAGGACGTTTCCGTCGATTACGCCAAGGGCCGCATTTATCTGCCGCTGGAGAGCCTTCGCCGATTTGGAGTGAGCGAGGAACATATCGCCCAGGGCCGGAACACTCCGGCCTTTTGCGAGATGATGCGCTTTGAGGTCGAGCGGGCGCGCGAATGGTTTCAGCGCGGGTCGCCGCTGATTGGCAAAGTCGATAAGGAACTGGCCATCGATCTGGAGCTTTTCACCCGCGGGGGACAGGAAATTCTGAATGCGATCGAGAAGCAAGGCTACGCGGTTCTCGGCCGGCGACCGACAATCTCCAGACCGCGTAAACTGGCGCTGGTGGCGCGCGCAGCTCTGGGGAAGCTGCTATGAGCACCGCAGCGCGGCCAGCCACGGTGCAATTCGTGCCTAGAGCCTCCCAGCTCGCCATGGCGTACTCCGTCTGCAGCGGGATTGCGCGAACCTCCGCGCGCAATTTCTACTATGCGTTTCTGGTGCTTCCGAAACCGAAGCGCCAGGCTCTGTGTGCGGTGTACGCGTACATGCGCCGCTGCGACGATCTCTCCGATGATCCCAGTGTGCCACCGCGCGAGCGCCGCGCCCGGCTGGAGGCGTGGCTCGATTCCTTCCATCACGCGCAAGCCGGCGAGCCGACCGACGATGCCATCCTGCTCGCGCTCACCGACGCACAGCGCCGCTACCAAATTCCGTCGGAATTGCTCGATCAGTTGGCTTTCGGGACCTTAATGGATGTGCCCGACGCACGCCCGGAGGGCCCCGCGGAAGCGGTCGGTGAGACTCCGCACTTGACGGTGCAATATCGCTCCTTCAAAGACCTGTATCTCTACTGCTACCACGTGGCGTCCGTGGTCGGGCTGGTTTGCATAAAGATCTTTGGGTATCGCGACGCGAATGCGGAGCACCTGGCGGAGCGCTGCGGCATTGCTTTCCAGCTGACCAACATCATTCGCGACGTGAAGGAAGACGCTGCTATGGGCCGCGTCTATCTGCCGCTGGAAGACCTGCAGCGATTCGACCTGTCGCCCGGCGATCTGCAAGGCGCGCCCGACCGCGCCCGCATACGCTCGCTGTTGTCCATGGAAGCCGAACGGGCCCGCGAATTTTACGGCTCCGGCCACGAATTGATTCCCCTGGTCAGCGAAGACAGCCAGCCCGCCCTGTGGGTGCTGGTGACCATTTATCAGCGCCTGCTCGAGAAAATAGGGCAGCGGCAATACGATGTTTTCGCCGAGAGAGTTCGGCTGAGCACGTTTGAAAAACTTTCAGTTCTGGGGAAAGGCTTTTTGAAGCGCCTGACGTGATGCCCCAGTCCTGGACTCAAGCTCCTAGTGTAGCCGTGGTGGGCGGCGGTCTTGCCGGACTGGCAGCCGGTTGCGCGCTCGCTTCCGCCGGATTCAAAATCACCTTATTTGAGCGCAAGCCTTATTTAGGCGGCCGCGCCTCTTCCTACCAGCATCCGGGAACCGGCGAAGTCATCGATAATTGCCAGCACGTCCTGCTGGGCTGCTGCACCAATCTCATCGACTTCTACCAGCGCACCGGGGTGGGAGGCAGCATCCGCTGGTTCGAGCGGCTTACTTTTGTTGAGCCGGGTGGCCGTGCGTCCGAGATCGGTCCCTCCTCACTACCTGCGCCTCTCCATACCACGCCCGCGTTTCTCAAGGCCGACTGTCTCGAACTGGCCGACAAAATCGCGATCGCTCGCGCCATGATGGCGCTGGCTCCGTTGACCCCGCGCGACAGCGGCGAATCTTTCCTGGGTTGGCTCAACCGCCATGGACAGACGGAACGCGCGATTGAGCGTTTCTGGAAACCGGTACTGGTAAGCGCCCTGAATGAGGAGGTCGACCGTGTTTCCGTGCCCTATGCGGCACAAGTGATGCGCGAATCCTTCCTCAAATCCGCGGCTGCCGGGCGCATGGGAGTCCCCACGGTCCCGCTGACGGACCTGTACAGCGCGGCGGGCGAATACATCCGGGCGCGTGCCGGCGACGTGCAATTCCGCACTTCCGCCGAATCGTTTCGCGCCGACCCCGCCCACGTGAAGCTCTCCGTTGCCGGACGCGAAGAGACCTTCGACTACGTGGTGTTCGCGTTGCCCTTCGATGCCCTGGAACGCGTCCTTCCTGAAACTTCTGCCGCGCAGGGTTTGCGGCGTGCGCTTGCGCACTTCGAAACCTCTCCCATCACCGGCATTCACTTGTGGTTTGATCGCGAGATTACCGATCTCGAGCACGCGGTCTTACTGGACCGCACCATCCAGTGGATGTTTCACAAGTCGAAGCTGCAGAAGCGCGGCAATAACGGCCAGGGCAGCTATGTTGAGCTCGTGGTCAGTGCTTCCAACGATCTGGTGGACAAGTCACGCCAGGAAATTGTGGATTTGGCGGTCCACGAACTCCGGGAATTCTTTCCGCGCGCCGTTCCTGCCAATCTCTTGAAGTCCACGGTCATTAAGGAAGTGCACGCGACGTATTCGCCGAGGCCCGGGATCGAAGCGGAGCGGCCGCGGCCGGAAACCGTTTGGCCGCGAGTATTTCTTGCGGGCGATTGGACCGCTACGGGCTGGCCCGCGACCATGGAAGGAGCCGTCCGCAGCGGCTATCTTGCGGCCCAATCGCTCGCCAGGGTGGCCGGACAGCGCGAAGCCACATTTCTAGTTCCGGACCTCCCACCTCGCGGCTTCATGCGCCTGTTCCGATAAACAACGTCGGTAGAGCAACGGGCGCCCCGCCGTCGTCGTGAAAGCCGCGAATCGCAGATCGGCTGAAATTCCGGCTAGGGAGTTATTTTGCTTGCCTTCCTAAGGCCAATCCCTCAGCATTTTCAGGCCACGTTGTTGCACAATAGTTGCATTTATTTTATTCGCTAGGGCGAAGTAGAGTACGCGGCGTGACGCCCTCCCGACGCATCGAGGATCGCATTCGAAACCTTTCCCAAAAGCTTATCCGAGCCGAGGAAAACACCGACGAGTTCGAAACCATCTCCACCGAGCTACTGTTTGCCATCTTCACACTCGAATGGCAAATTCGCACTAGACTCAAGAACTTCCCTGCGGAACTCGATAGGCGATCGGCGAGATAAAAAAAAGCCCAATACCGTTTCTGCGACGACGTGGGCTAGCTAATCAGCTTCGCGGATTGATGCAATCAGGAGTTTTAAAACTTATCACCCCTTTCGCTACCAAGGCTGAACCTGCGGTCACGAAGAGCAGTCGCCTCACAAGGGTATCCGCGTAATTTCAGTCACAGTTGACCGGAGTTACGTCACGGCAGAATAGACGGTTGCACAAGCTTGCGTCGTCTTTTCCGCCTGGAGCCGAGTCAATGAGCGTAATAGAGAGAGTTTTCGCCAAACGAGGGCCCAACAATGAAGCTTCAAAATCGCTAGAACCACGCCACTACCACGTCCACCTGCTCCAGTGCGATCGACTTCTCCCCCTGAACAAACACTCGCCATTGCGGCTGGCTGCGATCGATGTCACCGATAACCTGAAAGCCTCCGGGACAGCCGTAGTTGATGCGCATTCCTGCCACCGGGGCGGTCGCGCCCGTGAACAGGGTACAGCGCTGACCATTGGCGAGTTCGATCGCCCATGGAAGGGTCGCGTCCCGACTTACTTCTTTTCTGTTTTCCGACGGCAAATTTTGAGTGAGTGCCAGCAACACCACGTTCGCGGGCCAGGGACCGCCGACCGGACACGCGAGTTGTTTTTCGTCTCCCATGATGCGCTGGTAACATGGGTCTAGAATTCCGTTTCCCGCGGAGCACCGCCCGCTCAGCTTTTCGGTGACCGCCATGCCGATGCGAAGGCCGCTTGCCCCGAATGGTGTCAGCAGCTTGATCTGAGTTCGACTGTCAACCGGGCTGGTGTCGGCCGCGAACCCGGATTCGCTCATACCTCGGCCCAGCAAAATACTCAGCGCGCAAATCGCAAGCTTCCTCTGAGAAACACGTCTTCCTCCAAAGCGACAGCGCACCCGGCAAAGTCCATGTGTCTCCGGATGCGCTGTGGCTAACGGTCGCAAAAACGGACTAAAGCTTCTTGAAGAAGCGGACGACTTTGCCGCTTTCATCCTCGGTGTAATGGACGATGACTTTATCGCCTTCCTTGGCGACGTAGCGGCTGGCGCGCACCACGCCATGGTCAGTCTCCACAACACCCTGGGAACCGAGTCGATAGGTGGTCTCGCCGCCATCCTCGGTTTTTACGGCCACGGTGTGGGCGCCTTTATCGACGTGGGTCACGGTACCGCGACCGGTCTTGAGCGCCTCCTTACCGAAGTCGTCGACCAGGGTTGCCGTCTTCTCCGCGCCCTTGCCGGTATAACGTACGATGACGCGCGAGCCTTCCTTGCCCGCGAAATAGGTATCCACGACGCCCATCTTGGCGGTATGCGCCGCCTCGCGGCTATCTCGCACGGCCGTCTTCTCGGTGTAGTTGAAGACTTCCTCCGACCCATCGGCGGTCTTGATGGCGATGGTTTTGCCAGCCCTATCGACCTTGCCCACGGCGCCCGCGACAGCGTGCACCACATCCTGGGCGAAAGCAGAGCCTGCCAGCGCAGCCATGCATACGACCAATAAGAACCTGGGAAGAACTTTGCAACGCATCATGATTCTCTCCATGTTGAATTCGTGAAGCTGTGGTTACTTCTGAACCTGACTCAAGGCCGCCAGTTGATTGTTGACGCTGAATACTCCCGGCACACTGTTGGCCTGGACGCCGGCAATCTGCTTGTCCATAGGGCCGTCGACTACGCCGTACAAAGTAACGTGTTCGTTTTCCACCACGATGCGAATGGGTTTCTGCGGATCCATTTCATAGCGCCGCAAAGTTGGCGCACCGTAGATGGCTTGTTGACGTCCTGAAGAATTTGAGCGTCGTAACGCCCGGCGGATTTTTCTTGAGCAGCGACTGTAGTCAGCGGAACTGCGAAGCACATCACCAGGGAAACAATGGCAGTAGTCCGACGCATGCGACTCCTCTACCCAGTTGTAATGAAATTCAGGGGACCCAAATTGTTGAAGAGGACTATGAGGATAACGAAAATGATGCAGCTTGGCTAGCCTATGGAAAAGAGAACCGGTTGAGCCTTGGTGTTCTGTGTCTCAGTGGTTGAGCCAATGCAAGCGTGCCGGTCCCTGCAGACGAACATCAACCACCAAGGACACTAAGGGACCACTAAGGAATCACTAAGAAATCCGCAAAGAAATTCTCGACGCAGATGCAACAATCCTTCGTGCGTATTTCTTTCGTGCCCTTTGTGGTAAAGCTTTTGATCGCGCACTTAGGTTCTTTTGCGCTTACCCGGCCAGAAACGCCACTCCACACGCCACCAACCCGGCCGCAATCCAGCGCCGGTGATCAACGCGCTCATGGAGAAACAATTTCGCAGCGGCCGCGTTGCCGACGAACGTGAGGGAAGCAGAAGCCGGCGCGACAAGGCTGACGTCGCCCCAGGAAAGCCCGAGCAGGAGGCTGAAAAAGGCAATGGTCATCGCGAAGATGCCGAACATGAAGTACTGATTTCGCACAACGTGGCTGACGACAGTGGAGATGCCCGAACGCCTGCGCAACTCGCCCACGTCGCCGACCTGCTTCATAGCGCGCGACAAAAGCACATCCCCCGCAACCGACGCAGTCACGATGAAGGCGATGGCCGTCCAACTCAGGCCCGCTGGCCACGAAGATCACCCCCACAGCAATCAGGCCAATGCCGATCCAGCGCAGGAAGGTGACTTGCTCATGCAGCACAAACTTGGCAATCAGGGCCAGGAGCACGTAACCGAGCGAGGTCGCGGGCAAAACGTAGGTGAGGTCGGCCCAGGAGAGGGCGGTCATGTAGGCCGCAAAGAAACCCAGAAGAAAGAAAATCCCACCCACAATCCACGGATTCCGCAACGCCAGAATCAGCTCTTGCAAGTGGGAGATTGAAATATGCCCGATGTCTTTCATGCCGCGGGAGAGCATCGAGTCTCCCACCGACGCGAACACGGCCACTCCGGCCAACACCAGGTATTTGCGAAACGTCACGCCGGGTGCCCCGTCCTAATTCCGCGCTCTGCGTGATCAGGCTGGGGAGGTTCCTTTCCCTAAGCTTTAGCCGGTTCTGCCGCAGCCGCGGATTCCTGCTTCTCGCGCACCCACTTGTGCCGCATGGCGCGCGTCTTCAGGAATGCCTTGGCCTCCTTATACAGCCGCTTGCGGTCGCCGCTGTCAAAGGCGGCTTTCTTGAGAATTGGACCATCTCCAGGATCTCTTCAGCCGGCAGACCCGGATATTGAATGTGGGCCAGCTGGTGGCCGCCTTCATCCACCATCTTGGTATCGGCGACCATAAAGCCGTTCTTCACCGCGTAATCGTAGAGTTCCGTTCCCGGATACGCGTGCGCGACCGAAACTTGGATCGTTTCGACGTCGAGTTCCTTGGCGAAGTTGATGGTGTTGCGGATGGTCTCGCGGGTCTCGCCCGGCAAGCCCAGAATGAAGTCGCCATGGATCACCAGTCCCAGTTTGTGGCAGTCCTTGGTGAACTGGCGAGCGCGCTCCACGGTTGCGCCTTTTTTGATGTTCTTGAGAATCTGCGGGTCGCCTGATTCGTAGCCGACAATCAGCAGCCGGCAGCCCGCTTCCTTCATCGCCTTGAGAGTTTCGTAATCGGTGGTGACCCGCGAGGTGCAGGACCAGGTCAGTCCGAGTGGCTTGAGCTTGGCGCAGAGCTCGACGGTGCGCACCTTCTGGATATTGAAGGTGTCATCGTCGAAAAAGAATTCCCTGACCTCAGGCCAGAATGTTTTGGCTCTTGCCATTTCCGCCGCGACATCATCGGTGGAGCGCTTTCGCCACGGATGTCCGCTTAGCGTCTGCGGCCACAGGCAGAAGGTGCATTGCGCCGGACAGCCGCGCGTGGTGTAGAGCGAAACGTAGGGATGCAGCAGGAACGGAACGTTGTAGCGCGTGACGTCGAGGTCGCGCTTGTAGATTTCGGTCACGTGCGGAAGCGGGTCGAGATCCTGAATCTGCGGCCGGTCGGCATTGTGCACAACCTGATCATTTTTCAGATACGAGATGCCGAGAATCTCCTCGAGCGGCTTGCCCTGCGCGTATTCGACGACCGTGTAATCAAACTCCTTGCGTGCCACGAAATCAATGGCAGGACAATCGCGCAGAGATTTCTCCGGCAGCACGCTCACGTGCGGTCCCACAAAGCAGATCTTGATATTCGGATTGGCTTCCTTGATGGCCTTTGCCAGCCGGATATCTCCGGGGAAGCCGGGAGTGCTGGTGAACAGCACCAGGAACTCGTAGTCCTTGGCAATCTGGATGGTTTCCTCACCGCTGACGTGGTGCGGCGGAGCATCCAGCAGCCGGGCGCCCTCCAGCAGTCCGGTGGGATACGCGAGCCAAACCGGATACCAGTAGGATTCGATTTCGCGCGTGGCGGGCCAACGAGACCCGGCGCCTCCATCAAAATTCTCAAACGAGGGCGGATTCAAAAACAGTGTTTTCAATGGCATATGGTGGATACGCTATTCTAACATCCTCTCTCAGATTCCCAGTTGTTTCCCTGGATTCGGCCCCGGGGATGAGTGGCAGCTTCCTGGACCCAACGTTAACAACGCAAAGGTATGGTTAAACGTAACTATAACAATCCTTTAGGGCCGCATGAACCAGTTTTCGCCGAATGGAGATTGGATGCATTAAGAGGCAGCAAAGGACGGGTGGGAGTTCAGGACGGACCGCCGAGTTCAGCGGACCGGTGGAGTTCAGGCGCTCGGGTGGAGTTCAGGACGGACGGGCAGAGTTCCGGCGCTCCGGTCGAGTTCAGGACGATCGATGGTCGAAAGTGGAAATTCCAAATTCCAAACTCGAAACTCGAAACTCGAAACTCGAAACATCTCACACTCATTGTCATCCTGAGCGGAGGCGCGGCGACAGCCGCGCCGGAGTCGAAGGACCCCGCGGCTGTCTGCAGTACCCATACCGCCGACCACCTTTTTCACCACGAACCCAAGAATCTTGTGCAATCGCTCATCCCACCACCTCAAGCTCCACGCAGCTCACCGACCTTTAATCGACTCGCCGGG
>QIAI01000286.1 GCA_003224995.1 Acidobacteriota bacterium | reverse complement strand
AACCACACGCCGGCGAGCTTCACCATTCTGAATTTTCCCGTGGACAACATCGAGCGCGCGGTGGATGACCTTACCCAGAAGGGCGTGCGCCTGGAGCGTTACGAGGGCAAGTTACAGACGGATCCCAAGGGAATTTTCCGTGGCGGTGGACCGTTGATTGCGTGGTTCAAGGACCCGGCGGGAAATATCTGCTCGGTTCTGGAGAAGAAGGCGGCGTAGGTTTGTTCCGGGCTTGTGCCCAAATGGTGGAGGTGCCGGGAACTCGTCTCTTCTGTGGTTTCTTCCCCGCACTTACGAGACGTGTGTCGCCGGCTGAAGCCGGCTCTGATTTCCCACGTTCGCGGTCCCAGCGCTGAGGCGCTGGGCTAATGAATCCCGCCGCTCTGCGGCTGATGCGCCGAACGCTTGGCTTTTGCTTTCACGTGTATTGTCGAAGCGCTCAGGCTATAGTTACTTTCGACGAGAGCGGCGGCTGCATCCGCGAAGGAGGCCCACATGCCCCCAGTGTTCCGCAACGACCCTTACCTCGCGTGCAATTTTGAAGTTGTGGTGAACGGCATTAGTGACGATGGAGCCGCGGTCAAGGGGTCGTTCAGTGAAGTGACAGGACTGGACGCCGAGCTGACCGTGATTGAATACCGTACCGGCAGCGAACCCAACCGGGTCCGCAAGCTGCCAGGATTAAGAAAGTTCAGCAACATCACACTGAAGCGCGGCGTCATCGGCGACCTGACTTTCTGGAACTGGCTGGTGAGCGCCATGCAAGGTAACGTGCAGCGCACGACGGTCAGCATCATCCTGCTCGATGAGAACCGGAATCCTGTAATGCGGTGGGTCCTGATCCGTGCGTGGCCGTGCAAATGGACCGGGCCGGCCCTGAATGCCAAAAACAATGAAATCGCCATCGAGAGCCTGGAGCTTTGCCATGAAGGACTCGAGGTGGATGGTCAGGCCTGAGATGGCAGTATGCCTTCAAAAACTCCTAAAAGACGTACGGCTGATCCCGATCCGTATGTGATCGTCGACTTCGTGTTTGATCGCGGGACGCTGTCGATTGCGATCAAGAACGTCGGGACCCGTCCCGCTTTTGGGGTGCGGGTGGAGTTCAGCCATAAATTGATGGGGGTTGGTGGCAGGGTCGAGGTCTCGGCTCTTCCTCTTTTTAGTGCGCTTGAGTTTCTTCCCGGCGGCAAAGAAATCACGACATTCCTGGATAGCAGCGCTTCGTATTTTGGGAGCAAGCAACCGCTGCAGATCACGGCCCGCATCGCATATAAGGACGCTTCAGGGGCAAAGCTTACGAATACCATTCGGCACAACCTGGAGATCTATCGGGAGATCGGATATGCAGTGCAGGTAGCCGGCCCCGAGTGAGGTGTCGAGTACGAGAGCTTTCGGGCCGCAGTCGAATGCGACGCACGCCGGTCCGTCGCGTTTTCCGCTGAAGAAATCAAAACTCACCACTGTATTGGGACGTGGACGCAGTTCGGCGGGCGAGGACGCCCGTCGCTCCATCGACGACGATGCGTCGCATACGGGTACGCTTCCGGCGAAAGCTTACGAATCCTTTCGGCACACAACTGGAGATGTACCACGGTCGTAACTTATTGATAATACATAAAATAGAGTTCTATTGATCCCTGCATCCGCAATAGGATCCGCCTCATCTAAACCTTGACAGTGTTACACTCAAGTCTTATTATGGACGCGTAGATACGCTTCAAGCACAAGATTTTAATGCACTTATAGTGGTTTAGGAGGGAGTGGACATGGCTAAGATTATCGGGATCGACCTGGGGACCACCAACTCGGTGGTCGCAGTGATGGAAGGCGGAGAGCCCAAGGTAATTGCGAATGAAGAAGGTGGGCGCACGACCCCGTCGGTGGTCGGATTTACCAAGACTGGGGAACGGCTGGTTGGGCAAGTGGCAAAGCGTCAGGCCATCACCAATCCGGAGAACACAATTTATTCGATCAAGCGTTTTATGGGGCGGCGCTTCGATGAAGTGAACGAAGAAATGAAGATGGTGCCCTACAAAGTGGAACGCGACGGCGATCACGTGGCCGTTATCGCCCAAGGCAAGAAGTACACCCCGCCGGAGGTTTCGGCGATGATTCTTCAGAAGTTGAAGAAGGCCGCGGAAGATTACCTGGGCGAGAAGGTGACGGAAGCCGTCATCACGGTTCCGGCGTACTTCAATGACGCGCAGCGGCAAGCGACCAAGGACGCGGGCAAGATTGCCGGGCTGGATGTAAAGCGCATTATCAATGAGCCGACGGCGGCGGCCCTGGCTTACGGGTTGGATAAAGGCAAGGACGAGACCATCGCGGTGTATGACTTCGGCGGCGGCACGTTCGATATTTCGATTCTGGAAGTGGGCGAAGGCGTGATTGAGGTGAAGGCCACGAATGGCGACACGCACCTGGGCGGCGATAACCTCGACCAGCGCATCGTCGAGTGGCTGATTGACGAATTTAAGAAGGATGAAGGGCTCGACCTGCGCGGTAAGGGAAATGAGATGGCTTTGCAGCGTCTGCGCGACGCGGCAGAACGGGCGAAGATCGAGCTCTCGACCACGATGGAAACTGAGATCAATCTGCCTTTTATCACGGCAGATGCGACCGGTCCGAAGCACCTGGTGAAGAAGCTGACCCGGTCGAAGCTGGAGTCGATGGTGGAAGAATTGGTCCAGCGATCGGTGGGTCCGTGCAAGCAGTGCATGAAGGACGCGGGGGTCGATGCCGGCAAGATCAATGAAGTGGTGTTGGTCGGCGGCCAGACGCGCATGCCGCGCATTCAGGCGCTGGTGAAGGAACTGTTCGGACGAGAGCCGCACAAGGGCGTGAACCCCGATGAAGTCGTGGCAGTCGGCGCGGCGATCCAGGGTGGCGTGCTGAAGGGCGAGGTGAAAGACCTGCTTCTTCTCGACGTGACGCCGTTGTCACTGGCGATTGAAACGCTGGGTGGGGTGGCGACGCCAATGATTCCGCGGAACACGACGATTCCGACCAAGAAGACGGAGACGTTCTCGACTGCCGCGGATAACCAGACGTCGGTGGAAGTGCATGTGCTGCAGGGCGAGCGTCCGATGGCGGCGCAGAACCGGACCTTGGGCAAGTTCCATTTAACCGGCCTGCCGCCGGCTCCGCGAGGCATGCCGCAGATCGAGGTGACGTTCGACATTGACGCCAACGGCATCCTCAATGTGACGGCGAAGGACAATGCTACGGGCAAGGATCAGAAGATCACGATCACGTCGTCTTCGGGCCTGTCGAAGGAGGAAGTGGAACGGATGGCGAAGGAAGCCGATGCGCATTCGGCCGAGGACAAGACGAAGCGCGAAGAGATTGAAGCCAAGAACCAGCTCGACAGCATGGTCTACCAGATGGAGAAGATGCTGCGCGAGTCGGGCGATAAGATCTCGGGCTCCGAGCGCGGGGAAGTGGAGAACGCCATCGCCGACGCGAAGAAGGCGCTGGAGTCGGGCGACAAAGCGAACATGGATCGGGCGCGCGAAGCGCTGACCCAGGCGTCGCACAAGCTGGCTGAGCAGATGTACAAGGCGGCCGGCTCGCAAGGCACGGAGGGCGCGGGCCCAAGCGCGGGAGCGGGTCCGTCGGGCTCGGAAGGAGGCGATGGTCAAGCCAAGAAGGACGAGGGCGTGATCGATGCCGAGTACGTGGACGTTGAGGACAAGAAGTAAGCTGTCAGCTCTCAGCTGTCAGCAAGAGGGCGCCTCACGGCGCCCTCTATTGATATTTGAAGAAGGGCAAATTGTGGGCTATGGGACGCCGGCGGTTGACAGCCGACAAGCGCCGCCCGTATGGAGGAAAGTAAATTGCAATTCGAAGTGAATGATCAGGAATATTTTTTAAATTATGTAGAGGACGAGGGACTCTGGTATGTGTTCCGTCCGACCGGAGATGGTGTGATCCGAATTCCGGTGGAGATGGAGGCGGTCCATTCGGAGCACTTCGCGTTTTCACCCGAAGAGGGGAAGAAGCGGGTCGTGCATTGAGGCGAGGCTCGTCCGAGGAGTGTGCAGCATTTGTGGAATCCCACCCTAGCGCACAAGACGCGTTAGGAAGGGGCACCCGAAGAAATTCCCTGACGGGCCGATGATGCTGCCACCAGGCATGGGGTCCTTCGACTCCGCTCAGGATGACAGGGTTAGTGGTGGCGATAAGGGTTACTGGTCGCGGTAAGGGGTGACAGGATTAGTGGCAGATACAGAAGGAAGGAGCTGAGGGCTACGAGCTAAGAACTAAAGGCTAAGAGCCAAAAGCTAACAGTTAAAGGCTAAGAGCCCAAGGCTAACAGCCCAAGGGTAACAGCAGCAGCTGATTTCAAATGGCCACACAAACCAAAGATTATTACGGTGCGCTGGGAGTGAAGAAGGGCGCTTCTACGGAGGAGATCCGGAAGGCGTTTCGCAAGCTGGCGCGCAAGTACCATCCTGACGTCAACCCTGGCGATAAATCAGCGGAGGAGAAGTTCAAGACGATCTCGGAGGCGAACGAGGTCCTGAGCGATCCCAAGAAGCGCAAGATCTACGACCAGTTGGGATTTTATTCGGACAACATCGATCCGGCGGCGGCCGAGGCTTATGCGCGCCAGGGCGGCGGAGGCGGAGGATTTTCGGGCGGATATCCAGGAGGACAGCCTGGAGGCACGGGATCGGCGGGCGCCGGTGGAACGCAGTTTGATTTCGGCGGCTTTGATTTCTCTGACCTGTTCGAGGGTGGCGGAGGCCGAGGAAGAAAAACTTCTTCGAGCGGGGGGGGCGGGTTCCGCGACATTTTCTCGAGCATGTTCGATCGCGGCGGGGCGGCGGCCCAGCAAGGCCCGGAGCCTGGGTCGGATCTCGAATATCAAGTGACTGTTCCTTTCTGGACCGCGATCCGGGGCGGGGTGATCAAGCTGAACATCACTCGCCGTGAAACGTGCACGACCTGTCACGGATCTGGGTTTGTCGAGGCGCCCGGGGTGTGCCCGCAGTGCAATGGCAAAGGAACCATTGAGCAGACCGGCGGGCGCATGAAGTTCAATGTGCAGTGCCCGCGTTGTCACGGCACCGGCAAGAACATCTCAACCTGCTCCACGTGCCATGGCGAGGGGACCATCGAGCGGACAGAACCGCTGGAAGTTCGGATCAAGCCGGGAACTCGGGATGGGCAGCGCATCCGGCTGGCGGGCAAAGGGAATGCGGGAGCGCACGGCGGGCCGCAGGGCGATCTTTACGTGATTATTAAGACCGGCGAGCATCCGGTATTTCAGCGGGACGGGGATGACATTCGCCTGACCGTGCCGGTGAGCGTAACGGAAGCGGCGCTGGGTGCGAAGATAGAAGTACCGACCATCGATGGACGGACGCTGCTGAAGATTCCGCCCGGCACTCAGTGCGGACAGAAGCTTCGTTTGCGGGAGAAGGGCGTGCCCTCTGCAACCACGGAGGGCGCGCGCGGGGACGAGATTGTGGAGATCAAAGTGGCTGTTGCTATGCCGCGTGACGAGAAG
>QIAI01000687.1 GCA_003224995.1 Acidobacteriota bacterium | reverse complement strand
GGGGATGCCGGTCTGTCGGAATCCCACCCAGCTGCGCATGCCGCGAAGATAGCGGTGATGCTCCGGCATCCTGCGCATCTCATCGATCACCCGCCGCGACATGAGTCCGAAATCACCCGCATCGAGGGGCAGTTGTGTGGACGAGAGCAGCGCCACCAATCGGTAGAAGATGTAGTAGCAAAGCCGCAGCCACCACGCCTCCTTGCGATTCACCCGTCGCACATAAACCACGTCGAAGCCTTTGCCGTAGGTTTCCAGCAAAATCGGAATCGCCTCGGGCGGGTCCTGCAAGTCCCCATCCATCAGGATGACGACGTCGCCATTGACATGATCCAAAGCCGCAGCCAACGCGATCTGGTGCCCGAAGTTTCGCGATAACGCGACCACCACCAGCCGAGCGTCTTGCTTCGCGGCCTCTTCCAGCACTTCCAGGGTGCGATCGGAACTGCCGTCGTCGACGAGAACAATTTCAAGTTCCGGCACCACCGCCTCTTCATTGAAAACCGGGATCGCGAGCGACACGCGCGGAGCCTCGATCATGTCCGCGACCTTCCTTTGAAGTAGACCATGTTCCACAAGGTGGCCCCGGCGGCGGTCAGGGTGTAAGGCTGAAACAGAACTTCTTCGAACTGTTCATTGAACAGGCGCTTCCATTCCGGCAAGGGCCGGGCGAAGCGACCACGGTCCCACCGGGCCAGAACACGCGCCACCGATCTCTCTTCGGGCAGCACCAGTTCCAGGATGTGTACGTGACCGTCGTCGGTAAGAAGAGATCGCAAGTGCGACAAAATTCCGGTGACTTCCTCGGTCTCCAGATGATGAAGCAAACTATTCATAAGCACGAAGTCGAATCTGTCCTGGAAGGCAGGCCGATAGTCGCGGACGTCGGCCACCACAAATTCGCGGCGATGTCGCGCCTGGGCATAACGAATGTAGCGCTCGTTGATATCGACGCCAAGGTATTCGGCGCTTGCGAAATGAGCCGTATTGGTTCCCGGCCCGCAGCCCACATCCAGCACGCGCCGCACCCGGGAAAGGTCATTGTGCTCAAAAATCGGCGTGAGTTTTTGTTCTACGAAAGGAGCCTGCCAGGCCCGATAGACGAGGGTTTGCTCCAGTAGGGTGGACTTCAGATCCATAACTGAAAAATGAGATTACCACATCGACATCGGTCCCCGGTTGCCTATGTGGAAGGCTTCCGAGGAGTTAGTCACGCCATCGCACGTCAAACGAAGCAAGTGTTGAATCCTCCGACGGTAGCTGTTTCCGAGCAGTTCAACATGGTGCAGACGAGTACCGCAGCGTACTTGATCTCGCGTTTTCTTTGGTAAGATCACCGGTCGCCAATACACTGCATCCAGCGATTCGCGGTGCAGGGCAAGCCGCGCTACGAGGAGGAATTTGTCGCCAATTCTGCTCTGGTTTGGGTTGCTGGGCTTGCTGCCGGTTATATGGCTGCTTTGGCCGGGCGCGGATCTCTGGTTCTCCAGAGTTGAACGATCTCTGGGGCGGTTTGCGCGCCGCAAACGAGCCGTTGTCCTCGCCACATTTATGGTCGCGATCGGCGTCCGTGTCCTGCTGCTGCCAATCGTGCACGTGCCCGTACCGGAGGTCCATGACGAATTCAGCTACCTTCTGCAGGCGGACACATTTGCTCACGGGCGATTGACCAACCCGCCGCATCCCATGTGGGTCTATCTGGACACGTTCCACGTCCTGCAGCGTCCCACCTACGCTTCGATATTCCCACCTGCACAGGGAGCAATCCTCGCACTCGGAAAACTCTTAGGACATCCCTGGATTGGCGTGCTGCTAAGCAGTGCGGCCATGTGCGCAGCGTTGGCCTGGATGTTGCAGGGCTGGCTTCCGCCGCAATGGGCGATGGTCGGCGCGACGCTGGTGATGCTGCGCATCCATTTTTTCAGTTACTGGCTGG
>QIAI01000285.1:5687-9214 GCA_003224995.1 Acidobacteriota bacterium | reverse complement strand
ATTGTCATTCCGGGTTCATGTGTTTCGTTGCTTCGGAGGTAGCCGCGAATTCAATCCGTTGATAGTTTGGTTTCGGCCGTTTCAGCGGGCTCGAATCTACCGTTTCTGGTCTGCATTCAAAGACTGGAAGCGGGGCTATCAGGACCCTATCCAGAGAATGACTCAAGAACTTTTTACCAGCCTTCAACATCCAAGTTCGTAAGGCAAGCTTTCTTTACCACGGAGAGACGCGAAACAGCACTGTTACCTCCGCTGAACATGAGTTCTGATAATGCAATTCCTAGACACCTTTCTCGACTACTTCGACAAAATCCACCAGCGCACGATGCGTGTCGCACGCTGCATCCCCGCCGACAAGGTTGAGTGGACTTACCGCGAAGGCCAATTCACGCTGGGCGATCTGGTCCGGCACATCGCGACCATTAATCGTTACATGTACGCGGAGACGGTGTCAGGACGGCCAAGCCGCTATGCGGGATGCCGCAAGGAATTGGCTGATGGCTACGAGCAGGTGCTGGCATTTGCCGAACGGCTGCATCGCGAGGCGGCCGGGATTTTCGCTTTGCTCACGCCCGAACAACTCAATGCCAAATGTATGACTCCCGATGGCGCTCCCATCACCACCTGGAAGTGGCTGCGTGCCATGTTGGAACATGAGGCCCACCATCGTGGGCAGATTTACCTCTGTCTCAGCATGTTGAGCGTCTCGACGCCACCCTTGTACGGGCTGACTTCGGAGCAGGTGCAGGAACGCAGCCGGCGAGCCTAGCGAGAGGACAGGGGCTTTGGTGATCTCATCGAGGATTACTACAGCGGCTTAAATTGATTACAAGAGGTTGGTGGTTTGCACCTGGCGGCGGTAGAGTCCGGCAGGTAATTTCCTTACGGTTCGGAGGCACTGCCGGCGAACACGGGGTCCTTCGACTACGTTCGGGCTACGCCTCACTACGCTCAGGATGACAGGGGGATATTGGCCCGGGGCGTTCATGAAACCGGGAGCGTTCATGAAGATCAGAATCGATCGCATTATCAGCATTGCGACTTTGACGGCTTCCCTGGCAGCGCTGGTGCTGGTGCTGAAAAGGCCGGCGCCGGTTGCGGAGCCTCAGCCCGCGCCTGCAATCGCGGCGAATGCGCAATCTTTTCAAAACAAAATTGAGCACTTGGAGCAGGCTCGCGCCCAGGGACAATCCGGCGCGGAAGTCCGGCTTAATGCGCAGGAAATTGCGGCGGCGATTGCGCAGGCTTCGGGCGATCTGCCCGCGAGTGCCACCTCCAGCGCTCCAGCCGGCGCCGGTGCCACTCCGCTTTCCGGCGATCTCGGCGCGGGCGAGGCGACGGTCAAAGACTACCAGGTGAATTTCGAAGGCGATCTGGCCAAGGGACAGTTCCTCACGCGCATTGCCGGCAAAGACGTCTGGGTGACCATGGAAGGACATCTCGGCTCGAAGGATGGATACGCCACGTTTGAGCCGACCAAGATCAAGATTGGTGATCTGGAAGTGCCGGTCTCGTTGGTGAATGATCAGTTGCAGAAACGTCTGAGCGAGCAACGCGATCGTTTGAAATTGCCGGACAACGTGGGCGGGATGAAGGTCGAGAATAGCGAAGTGGTTTTAACGAATAAGTAGCTCGCAGCTACCAGCTATTTCGCTTTCTTTACTGCTGCCGGCAATGTGCCGCTTTGGGCCAGCTTCGCGTACCAAAGGCCGGACTCCCGCATGGTGCGTTTCTGGGTTTTAAAATCTACGTTGATCAAGCCGAAGCGTTTGCTGAAGCCTTCTGCCCATTCGAAATTGTCCATCAGACTCCAGGCGTGGTAGCCACGCACGTCCGCGCCCTCTTTGATGGCTCGCGCCAGCTCCCGCAGGTAGCCGTTGTAGTAGGCGATGCGGCGCGTGTCGTGATCGGTGCCGTCTTTGCCGGCAGCATCCGTGTAGGCGCACCCGTTCTCGGTGATTTCGATGGGACGGCCATAGTCTTTGCTGATCCGCATGACAATCTCGTACAGGCCGCGAGGATAAACTTCCCAACCCATGTCAGTCTTCGGCCCGGTATCGCCGCCCAACTTCACGTCTACGGGAAAAATCTTTGCAATGGGGTTGAGGCTGATCGCTTTTGGCCGAATCGCGGAGGCGATGTAGCGGAAGTAGTTGTTGACGCCAATGAAGTCGAGTGGTGCACGGACCTTCTCCATGTCTCCGGGCTGCACTCCGAGCATTTCAGGAGTGACGCCTACGAATGCATCCGGATATTTGCCTTTCAGCGCCGGCTCAAGAAACCAGACATTCTGCCAACGGTGTGTGCGTTCCGCCGCTTCTTTATCGGCATTCGAAGGCGTGGCGGGTTGCACGGGCGACAAGCTGAAGGCGGTACCCACGACGGACCTCGGGCGTACCCCTTTCATGACGCGGAAAGCCATGCCCTGCGCGAGGTTCACCACGTGGGTTGACCGCAAGTAGGCGTCGACATCGGTGCGGCCCGGAGCATGAGTGCCCAGCAGGTAGCCAAGCGTGGTGAAGACCCAAGGCTCGTTGAAGATCATCCACGACTGCACGCGATCTCCCAACGCGCTCATGACGATGTCGCTGTAGTCGGCAAAGCGTTGTGCGGTGTCACGATTGGGCCAGCCGCCAGCGTCTTCGAGCGCCTGCGGCAGGTCCCAGTGATACAGGGTGGGGAAGGGACGGATATTCGCTTCCAGCAGCGAGTCGATAAGGCGGCTGTAGAAATCGAGGCCCTTGGGATTGGGCCGTCCAGACCCTGCCGGTTGGATGCGCGTCCAGGCAATCGAAAAGCGGTAGCTGTTGGTCTGCAAGGCGCGCACCAGGTTCACGTCTTCGCGATAGCGATGGTAGTGATCGCAGGCGACGTCGCCGGTATCGCCGTTCTTGATCTTGTGCGGAGTATGCGAAAAGCGATCCCAAATGGACTCTCCCTTTCCGTCTTCATTCCAGGCGCCTTCAATCTGGTAAGCCGCGGTCGCCGTTCCCCAATAAAAATTCTTTGGGAAGGAAACCGCGCCCGCCGGAGTGTTCGCGGGAAATGGAAGGGCATTGCTCAGGGCAGAAGCCGCTGCGATGGACAAGCTCGAAGTCAGGAAATCACGGCGCGTCAGCGGAAAGCGGGTTTTCTTCATCAGCGGTTAGGGCCTTGTCTGCCGAGTTGGGACACGGCAAAACAGATGGATGCTGAACGCGGGCTCCTCGGATGTTTGCTTTCACTCCAGAAATCTTAATTGTGCTTGATGAACTTTCCGTCCTTCTTCCCCGTCAAATCGTTGTACAGAGTCTCGATAAACGCGTCGGAGGAAATGAAATCCCCGGAATATTTTTTCCAGGGCTCCAGGACTTTTTCCTGCTTCAACTGTTCGAGCGTCTTTTTTTGTTGAATGCCCTTTTCTATGATGGCACGCGTGTCGATGAGCATCTTGGTATAGGTGCGGACGTCATCCAGAGTAGCAAGATCGCCGTGGCCGGGAATGACTTTCACATCCGGCGGCAACTTGGGAACTACTTCCTCCATTG
>QIAI01000285.1:0-5633 GCA_003224995.1 Acidobacteriota bacterium | reverse complement strand
GGGCGCGAATGTCTTCACCGTTGAGGTGCACGGTCATATCGTGATCGAAGGTGAGAATGGGTAGAGCTTCTTTCGGCGCGGGCTTGTCTTCCCGCGAAACCGAGCCGAGATTGCCCGCGGTTCCTCCCGACTCCAAACGCTTGCGCACGTTGTCATGAGCGATGACCGGCGCTTCTTTCTGGAAAAACGCGTTTCCGCCGGTATGATCGCCGTGATAGTGGGTGTTAATGATAAAGCGAACCGGCTTGTCGGTGATGCCCTTCAGGGCCGCCTGAATTTTTTCCGCTAAAGGCGCGTACTGATCATCGACCACCACGATGCCGTCCTCACCCACTGAGGCGCCAATGTTTCCGCCCGCGCCTTGCAGCATGTAAACGCTGCCGGAAACTTTCTTGACGGTGATCTGAACCTTGCTGAAATCTTCATCCTGCGCGGTGGCGAGCGCGAGCGCGAGCAGAATGGCGGATGCGACGCAGACAAGGTGGCGCATGAATCCCCCAGCCTCCAGACCCGCACGGGATTGTAAATGGTGAAGACGGGATTGAGTAGGGCTCACTGACCGGTGGGTGTGCCTTCGAACAACGGGAATAGCGAGTCGGCGGCGGCGCGATAGACGCCATAGGCTTTGCCGGTATCGGTGAAGCGGCGGAACAACAACTCGCCGCGACCGTCGCCATCCGCATCCACCGCATCAATCAGCTCGAGGCGTGGCGTCAGGTCGAGATGGCGGGCGTCGGTCACTCCCGCATACAGCTTGCGCAGCTCGTCATAAATATTCTTTTTCGCGACCAGAGTGACATAGAGCGGGAGATCGTCAGCCTGGTCTGACGAAGGATTTTTGGGTGGGTGCGCGATCGCACTGAGCACGAACACAGGTTCATTCGTGTTCCACAAATCGAAAGCGCGAAACTGGACATCGTCGAAGGCCGGCTGCGCTGGTTTTGTGGCGGTGCGGGCCGAGGGTCGCGCCGGAACCTTTGCACCGGGAATCACGGGCGCCGTCTCCTTCAATTTGGCGCGGACCGCCTCGGCGGCCAACGCCAGCATCGCTTTGCGATATTTCTGTTCTTCGTCCGGCTTGATGTCGTACGCATAGGGCCGAGGTTCCGGGCCCCCGGCATCGGAGATTGCGGGCAGTTGCTGGGGCGTGGCTCTCCTGGTTTCGGAGGTCGCCGCCGCTCCCGTCGGCCGCCGCGGTACACCCGTCGACGCTCCCGGATGGGCCGCTCCTTCCGTCTTTGATTGTCCTCGTTTCAGGACCGGGCGGTTGGGATCTTCATCGTTGGCATTGGTCGGTGCCGATTCAGCTGTGGGCTGAGCAGTCGCTGGTGCGGAGTCCGCTCCGGGTGTGGCAACCGGAGGATTCCCGGGGGCTGGCGCGGATGGCTTCTTGTCATCCTGGGTGGTTGTGGTTGAGGGCGCCGGTTCTTCCGGCTTTGCTGCAGGCTCCGGCTTCGCTGCCTCTGGACGCCGAAGTTTCGGGGGGCCTTCCTCTTCTTCCATTCTCGGCTTGGCGGATGCAGTAGGTTTTGCCTTCGGTTCGGACCCTGCAGGCCGCCATTTTCCTTGCCCGAACCAGTTATTATTGCCGACCCGCATGGCTTCGCCCACGGTGAACAATCCCTGGGAGACACCGGTCTTCTCACCTTCGTAGACGGTTTGATTCCACAAGGCGAGCGGGACCGGGGAAGCCTTGTAGGCGGCCGCATCGTAGAACTTGCCATCGACCATAATGGCAATCGGAATCAAGCGGGCCGAGCCGTCGGCGGAGATTTCCACCAATCCCAGGGCACGAGGACCTCTCTCCTGCTTGGACTTGCGCGCCAACTGGGCCGCGCAACTTGCCGCCAGGGTGAGTGCGAGCAGTCCGCAGATGACGATCCAGCGCGGTCTGCGGTATAACCATGATCGAAACGGAGAAATCATGCTTGACGTTAATGATAAAGCCCCAGACATCAAGTTAGAGGATGAGAATGGCAAAGAGGTTTCCTTGAAGGACTTCAAGGGAAAAACCGTTGTGCTCTATTTTTATCCGCGCGCCGATACCCCGGGCTGTACCAAGGAAGCCTGCGAATTTCGCGATACCTATAAACAGATGCAGAAAACGGGAGCAGTGCTGCTGGGGGCTTCGCCCGACACTCCCAAGGCGCAGAAAAAATTTCAGGAAAAATTTCACCTGCCATTCACGCTGCTAGCCGATGCCGATAAAAAGCTATGCAACGCGTTCGGCGTGATTCAGGAGAAGAACATGTACGGCAAGAAGGTGATGGGCGTGGCCCGAACCACCTTCATCATCGGTCCCGATGGCAAGATCAGACACGTCTTCCACAAAGTAAAGCCGGAGGGACATTCCGAGGAAGTGCTGGGCTACTTGAAGCAGGCGGCCTAGGGTACTGCCAATCGCCAATCAATATTGAGCGGCGGTGCATGATGGCCGGCTCCTTCGATCTGGCTCAGGGCAGGCGGTTGGCGCTACTGTATTCTCGTCGCCGAGGTTGTAGTGAAGCTCATTGCTTTCTCGGCGGGGATCACGGCCTCTTCCTTGCCGGTAGCCGCAGCGACGCCCGTACCTGCCGCCCCACCGGCGCCGGCGCCGATGGCAGCTCCTTTCCCACCCCCTGCCAACCCGCCGATCAGCGCGCCCACGGCAGCCCCGCCGCCAATTTTCGTGGCGTTGCTCTTGGTATGGCTTTTGCCCTGCAGGTGATAACTGGCGGTCGAGAGGGGGACCATTTTTCCTTCGACCTGCACGGAAGTGAGGCGCACCGACAGCTGCCCAGGTGCGTGCAGGCGTCCACTGGACTTGGCAAGCGTCACTTTGCCACGCGCCGGGGCCCCGGCCTTGGCCAAGGTCTTTCCGCTGACCACTAACGCATGGGTCAGCGATGCCTCAAAGCGGTCGCCGACTTTCGCGGTACCCGAGCTGAGTTCCCGTGCGCTGCGCACCGTGAGATGGGTTCCGGCAGGAATGGTCTGTGCCGCGGCCAACAGGGTGAGCGACACGGCGACTGCTGAAATCTGCAGAGTTCTCCCGAGCATCATGCCTCCTTCAAACGTAAAATCACTGGAATCGGCGCAGAATGGATGCGGCTATTCTACAGTCGCGAAATCGCGAAAGGGATGACACGATCCAAGGTTGCCAATAATTCTGGAGAGGCGATCGACAGCTTTGAAACGAGAGACGGACACCGCGGAAACCGTGGCTTCAGTTGGATGGCCGGCGCGCTCAATGCCGACAGACTTCGGCAAACTCCTTCCGTTGCCGCGAGCCTTTTATGACCGTGACCCACGGCGGGTATCGCGCGACCTGCTGGGCAAGGTACTTCTCCGCAGGGACGGGCGTAAGGTGCTGGCAGCCCGCGTCGTGGAAGTCGAAGCTTACCTTAGCAATGATCCCGCAGCGCATTCTTTCGCGGGCCGCACCGACCGAAATGCCGTGTTGTGGGGGCCTCCGGGGATCGCTTACATCTATTTCATCTACGGAAACCATTACTGCTTTAACCTATCCTGTCTGCCCGATGGAGTGGCGGGCGGGGTGCTTTTTCGCGCCCTAGAGCCACTGGTCGGGATAGAAGAGATGGCACGGGCGCGCGGGCTGGTGCATGCAGATGGCGCTGATCTGCGTCGATTGACCTCCGGTCCGGGAAGGTTGGCGGAGGCTTTTGGGATTACCCGTGCACGCGACAACGGCAAGGATCTGACGTCTGCGGCTTCGGATTTGTGGATCGCGGACGATGGGTCGCGACGGCCGCGGGTTCGGGTCACAACTCGCATTGGCATTAACAAGGCAGCAGACAAGCCGCTGCGCTACATCGTGCCGGAAAACCGGTTTGTGTCGGGGAGAAAAGCCGAGTAAACGCTCTCACTGCGAAGGGCAGTGCTGCGAGTCTTAAACCGCAGAGATCGCGGAGAAAATCCGCAGAGCCCGCCAAGGAAGTCAAAAAAGCAGAGAGAGTTTTATAGCAAACTTGTCCCCGTTCTTTGGGTTGTTTATGGGTGAAGGCTTTGCTCTGTGCGCTTTGCGGTTTAAGACTTTCCAAGGCTGGGATGATGTCGTCAGAAGATTTAACCGCAGAGGGCTTGGAGAACGGCCGCAGAGATTGCACAGAAAAGCTCATTAAGCTTTCACGACGATGTTATCGATCAGGCGGGTTGCGCCCACGTAGGCAGCCACGGCAACCAGCGCCTGGCCTGTAATGTCGGCGATTGGCTCAAGCGATTCGGGATCGACCACCAAAAAATAATCCACTCTCACGTTGGGCTCTGCGGTGAAAACCTCACGGCCCGCAGCAATCAGTTTCTCGGCGCAGCGCTCACCCTGCTGAAAGCGTTCCTGCACAGTCCGGAGGGTGCGCGAGAGCACCAGCGCCTGCTTTCGTTGTTGCGGGTTCAGATACGCGTTGCGGGAACTCATCGCGAGGCCGTCGGGCTCGCGCACGATCGGTCCGGCAACAATCTGCACCGGAATATTCAAATCGCGCACTATTCGTCGAATAATTGCCAACTGTGCGGCATCTTTCTGGCCGAAAACAGCCAGGTCGGGCTCGATGACGTGGAAAAGCTTCGACACAACGGTGGTCACACCCCGAAAATGCCCCGGACGGGATTGGCCGTCGAGTCGGTCGCTCAAGCCCTCGACCGTGACGTAGGTGGTGGCTCTGGAGGGATACATCTCCGCCACGGTTGGAGCGAAAATCAGGTCGACGCCTTCCTTCGCAAGAAGGGTACGGTCGCGTTCGAATGTGCGGGGATACTTGGACAGGTCTTCGGTGGGACCGAACTGCAGAGGGTTGACGAAAATGGAAACGACTACGAAATCACTCTTCGCCTGGACGATGCGCACCAACGAGAGATGGCCTTCGTGCAAGGCACCCATGGTCGGGACGAGCCCGATGCGCTTTCCCGCGCGCCGTGCGGCGCTACAGGCGGCGTGGGCTGCATCGATGGTTGTGGCGATCGTCATGGCGAGCGTTGTTCGAAAACGCGGTACAAGGTGCCGACGGGCGGGGACGCCGGTCGCTCCACCGATCATGCAGAATGCATCAGGCCGGGCGGGGTGCTCTTCCATTCAGCGGCGCATCGCTCGTTTTCGATCCAGCACTGTCTCCAACGCAGTTTTCGTTTCTTTAGGCAAGTGATAGGACTCGGCGTCAGACGGGTATTGTCTCGAGAGCACGTCCGCGCGGAAGGCTTGCACGGCATGCGTGATCTCAGCCGCAGCGTCGCCATAACGACGCACAAACTTTGCCGGCTGCTGAAATGTCAGATTCAGGATGTCGTGGAACACGAGTACCTGGCCATCGCATTCCGGCCCCGCGCCGATACCGATGGTGGGCGTTTCGACCTCGGACGTAATCATGGCGGCAACCTCGCGCGGAATGCCTTCCAGATAGATGCAGGCCACGCCTGCACGATCCAGCGCCACTGCATCGCGCATGAGGTGCTCGATCGCCGTCAGGTCCTTGCCCTGCACTTTGTAACCGCCCATCATGTTGACCGATTGCGGCGTCAGGCCGATATGCCCGGCAACTGGAATTTCCGCGTCGATGATCCGCCGAATCAGGTCCGCGCGCTTCTCGCCGCCTTCAATCTTCACGGCTTCTGCGCCCGCTTCTTTCACGTAGCGCGCGGCA
>QIAI01000689.1 GCA_003224995.1 Acidobacteriota bacterium | reverse complement strand
CCTGATGTGCTCGCGCCCCTCAAGCTTCATTATCTGCGTTGGATTCTCTTTCCGATCGACGGCGTGACCTACTTTATGTACCAGGGCATTTTCGACACCGACTTCGACAAGTACACGGAAGATGCCGTAGCTCTGTTCGGAGCCGCGGGGGTGCGGACAGTTTTTGAAAACCTCGAGGGCTTTCCAATGGATTGGCAGACTAATCCCGAGGCGTTCGTCAAATTCGTCCGCGAGCATCAATGCCCGAGTTTCATGGAGTACGGTGAGTATCCGTTTGTCAGTGCCGATGAGATCAAGAAGGCGCTGAATGTAAAGTCGGCGCTGTCGAACATGCTGGATCAAATGCAGTGACCGGCGGTGAGTGAGAAAAGGGGAAATAAATCATGAGCCACGCAGCGCGCACCTATAACCAGGATCACATTGCGCGCAAATACACGCCGGGCAAACGGCGCTTGAGCATCTACTGGAGCTGGAGCTACCCGTGGGAATCGCAACGCGATTTGACCGAAATGGAGAATCGCTTTTCAACCATGACCGAAGTGCGCCGGGTGGCGTGGCCGAATTATGAAAAGCCGGAATGGGGTTCGGCGCAATTTCTGCAAGGCATTGCCGGGACGCTCGAATTATTCCATCGCTCGGCTTTGAGCTTTCAGCAGATCGCAGGTGAAGCGACGGGACATCCGGTCGCGGTCTTCCAGCGCATCGACCAGGCCGGATACCAGCAGCCCATCGACGAACGCATTCTCGATGATTGCGACACGCTGCTCGTGTTTGGGCTGGACCATCTCACTTCAGCCGAAGAAGCGGCGCCGGGCGAGATACAAGCGATCAATGAATGGTTAAAGCGTGAAGGCACTTGCTTGCTGCTCGCTCCGCATCATGACGTTGGCTTCACTGAAGACTTCCAGCAGCGGCAGGTGGAGTACAAGCATCATGGTGATGCCCTGGTGCCGCGTCAACAGCGATTCAGTTCCTACGCGCGTTCGTTGCTGAAGGCGCTTGAGATCCCGGTCTGGAACCGTTGGGGTTTGCGGCCCGCACTTGCCGAAGGCACGCGCGACATCGCGCCGCTGACTTCTTTCAAAGATCTCGACAAACTCGGGCTGCTTAACAATGTGCCCACACTCAACTTTCATCCACATTTGCCGCATTACGAACTGACCAACGACGACGGGAAGACTGTGCAGGTGCTGGCGCGCCAACCGATAGATCCTAATCGACCGCACCCGTTCACCGCAGCGGGTAACAAAGAATTTAATTGCTTACTCTGGCTGCCGCCGGCCGGGTTACGTGCGGGCGACATCGTGATGGTCGATTCGACCAACTTCACGACACTGTTTGGCGGCACGGACAGTCTGAAGAATTTTTGGAAAAATCTGGCAACGATGTGAACTTAACGACGCCCTATGCGGCCACTTATATCGCGCTGCGGATCGACGACCGCCTGGCTGGACGTGCGTTGATGCAGCGCATATCGAACGCGGTAACTTCAGCCGCAAATCCCGAGAGTCCGCTGGCCGATACCTGGGTAAGTGTGGCGCTGACTTACCAGGGCCTGAAGGCGTTGGACGTGCCGCAAGAGTCACTCGACAGTCTTTCCTGGGAATTTCGCCAGGGTATGGCGGCTCGCGCCGGCGATTTGGCAGACGTCGGGGAAAGCGATCCTCAAAATTGGGAGCAGCCGTTGGGGGGAGCAGATGTCCACGTGATCATCGTGGCCGTTTCACCTGATGCAGAACGACTCGAAGCGGCGGTCGCGAGGGCCCGCGAAACCTATCAAACCATGACCGGGATTGAGGCCATCTGGCGCCAAAACTGTCACGCGTTACCAAACGACAAGGAGCCGTTCGGCTTCCGCGATGGAATCAGTCATCCCGCGATCGAAGGCAGCGGCATTCCGGGAACGAATCCACATGAACAGCCACTCAAAGCCGGTGAATCCGTGCTCGGCTACGGGGACGAACTTGGCGGCGTGCAAAGGACCACGCCCGAAATACTCGGCCGCAACGGCACGTACGTCGTTTTTCGCAAGCTTCATCAACGGGTTGCCGACTTTCGCCGCTTTCTCAAAACGAATTCGAACTCTTCCGACGACGAAGAATTGCTGGCAGCCAAAATGATGGGCCGTTGGCGCAGTGGCGCTCCGCTCGCGCTGTGCCCTTTCCATGATGATCCCGAGCTCGGGGCAGATCCGCAACGGAACAACGCCTTCATGTTTGAGGAAGATGACAACGTTGGTTTGAAGACACCGGGTGGTTCGCATATTCGTCGTACCAATCCTCGCGATGCCTCGATTGCCGGCGTCGCTCGCATCCATCGGATGATTAGGCGAGGTACGGCCTATGGTCCTTTCGCTTTTGTGGGTGCGCACATCAGTCGTCAATTCGAGTTCGTGCAGTCGCAGTGGGTGAACGACGGAATCTTTTTTGGGGCCGGCGACGATAAAGATCCGGTCATTGGCTCGAACGGTCAGGGCGGCAGTTTTACCGTACCCCGAAAACCGGTTCGACGGAGGCTTCAGGGCATCCCAAACTTTGTAGTCACGCGTGGCGGCGAATACTGCTTCATGCCGGGGTTGCGCGCCCTGCGCTGGCTCGCCAACCTGCCGACGTAAAGCGCACGCCGATGACGCGAAATATCACCGCCCGACTGCTCACCTCCGTTCTGCTGTCGGCAGCTTGTTGCTTCGCATTCACTTCGATGGCGCAGAACAGGGGCGTGTATCCGCTCGGCATGAGCGCTACCAACTCCGGTGTGACACCCGAGCCTGGCTTCACGTATGTGAATCAGTTGCTGATCTATACACGCGACGAATCG
>QIAI01000284.1 GCA_003224995.1 Acidobacteriota bacterium | reverse complement strand
CAGTCGCGCCGCCAGCATCATCCGCCGTCACAGGCTGGCGGAGCGACTCTTCACCGATAGCCTCGCCATGGACAGCGAATCGGAAATCGAACAGCAGGCCTGTAAGTTCGAGCACATCCTTTCGCCGGGTGCGACTGATAAAATCTGCTCTTTCCTGGGACACCCTCGTACCTGCCCGCACGGAGCGCCGATTCCACCAGGACCGTGCTGCGGAGATGTGCGATTCGACGTTGCCACCCCGGAACTGACGCGGACCCGGAACGACTGAAGCCGCACTCGTCGGGTCGGGTCGCGATGCAAGTGTGCGTCCCATGTCTTTCCAACATTTCATAATCAACAACAATAATCCAACGGAGGGAGCCAATGGACAACCTTTCGCAGTTTAAGGAAATGCAAAAACAAAGCTGGGTGCATTTTGTCCCGTTTGAAGCCATCACCACGCCGGAAGCAGCGCGTTTAGTGGATCACGCCCGTCTGGCCAAGGGTATGCGGGTGCTGGATGTCGCCTGTGGGACGGGAGTGGTTGCGATCACTGCCGCTCGATTGGGCGCGGTCGTGACGGCCATCGATCTGACCCCTCAATTGCTGGAGCGCGCGCGGGAGAACGCCCGTCTGGCGCAGGTGCAAGTGGACTGGCACGAAGGCGATGTGGAAAGCCTTCCCTTCGAAGCTGGACAGTTCGACGCCGTGCTGAGCCAGTTTGGGCATATTTTTGCGCCCCGGCCGGAAGTCGCGATCGCCGAGATGCTGCGTGTTTTGAAGCCCGGGGGAACGCTCGCGTTCTCGACGTGGCCTCCTGAATTTCTTGTCGGACAAACCGGAGCGCTGGCGGCGCGTTATGCTCCTCCGCCTCCTAACGGCATCCCGACCCCCATGTTGTGGGGAGACCCCAAGGTCATCGAGCAGCGGCTTGGCTCTGGGGTAGAAAACATTGCGTTCCGCCGAGCCACCATGCTGGTACCAGCTCTCAGCCTGGCGCACTTTCGCACAAATGTGGAACGCGCTGCCGGACCGATTATCAAACTCCTGGAAATGCTTTCTGCCGATCCGGCGCGACTGGCGTCGTTCCGAAAAGAGTTCGACAGCGTCGTCGCACCCTACTTTGCCGATAACCTAGTGCGGCAGGATTACCTTATGACCTCGGCACGGAAGACGGGGACTTCTCCGCAGAGGTAAAAACAACTTCGTGCTCAGGCGCGCGGAGAGAGCAAACGGCGACGGCCGTCAATACGAATCTATCAATCAGGCAGGGCAGTAACCTGCCTCATTTCCGGCCGAATACTTCTTTTAGAAGCGCCGTGGTCTGCGCGGCAGGGTCTTTGCGGATTTGTTTTTCTTGTTCCCCGAGCATGTGAAAAAGGCCGTCCAGCGTTTTGCCGACCACGTATTTGTCGAGATCGAACTGGCTGGCGAGAAGGTTGCCGCCTGGACTGCTGTTAAGTACCTGATCGTATTGCTGAACTACGCCGACGCGTTCCATGGAGCGGTGGACAATCGGCGAGAAAGCCACAGTGAGATCCGAGGAACTGGTGCGCTTGAAATAGTCGGTCGCGGCGGTATCGCCGCCGGTAAGCACCTGGCGCGCGTCGTCGAAACTCATCTTCCTGAGCGCGACCAGGAAAATCTGCTTGGCTTGTGGTGTGGCCTGTTCGGCAGCGCGGTTCATGCCGATTTCCAGTTCATCCACACGGGATCCCATGCCCAGCATGCGAAGGCCCTTGCCCACAGTTTGCAGATTCGGCGGCAGCAGAATCTTAATCGCCTCGTTCTTCAGGAAGCCATCAGGCCGCCCGGTCAGGGCTACGGCTTTACTGGTGCTCACCTGCAATGCCTGCCTTAGTCCTGCAATGATCTTGTCATCGCTCAAGCCCGCGGTGTCACGGTGTGCAAGCGCATCCCCAGCCTTCTTAAGAATGTCATCCAGCTGGGCCGTTGTGGACGAAGAGCCACCGAGCGCTAGCGCCACGGTGAGCAAGAAAACTCGCATGGAGTTTCTCCTCGGAGATTTGTCGAGGACTGATTTTAACGCGTAGGAGCGTTGTCCGATGCTAATGCGCGATCCGGCGACCGTGTCAGATAAGATACTGCGAGCAGCACCAGCAACACGAGCGGCATGACTGCCTCAGATTTTTCGTTCGCCAGATAATGTGCGACGCAGGCTGCGATCCAGGCGAAGGTAAATCCCGCATAGGCCCATTCTTTGAGCCTGGGGATGCCGGGAAGGAGGAGGGCAATCGCACCCAACGGCTTGGCGATGCCCAGCAGAATACGCAGTTGCTGGGGATAGCCAACGCGTGCGAATCCCTCGACCGCTTGCGAACCTCCCGAGAGGTAGGCGTAAGCCGCAAACAGCGACATCGCCGCCAACAACCCCGTTGTCATCCAGTAAGCAATCTTCCGTGCCATGTGATCTCTGCCCTCCGTTGCTCAGCCACATCTGATGCAGTCCGCCTATTTGCGAGCTCAATTTTTCGCCTGCGGATGAGTTGCCCAGGGAAAGCTCACGAACAAGGACGCCGCTCAATGGGGTTGATCGCCCATGCAGGAATTGTGGCTGCACTCATCGTGCAGCCGAACCACACCAGCCAAATGTGTGCGCTCCGAATTCCTTTATGATGATGGGCGACAATGAATTCCTCGCCAAGCAGAGCGGCAATCGGCGTCTTCGACTCGGGATTCGGCGGCCTCACTGTTCTTAAAGAGCTGGTTGCGCTGATACCCAGCGCTGACTATCTCTACTTTGGTGACACGGCCCGCCTTCCCTACGGATCAAAGTCGGTTGAGACCGTCGGCCGTTATGCGGTCGAGGCGACGCACTTCCTGGAGCAGCAGGGCGCGAACCTGTTAGTGATCGCCTGCAACACGGCGACCGCTCTCGCCCTCGATCAGATCAAGCGCGCTGCTCATGTTCCGGTGATAGGCGTGGTCGAACCCGGCGCGGAACAGGCATCCTCTGCCAGCAAGAATCGTCGCGTCGTCGTGATCGGCACGGAAGCTACGGTGAGCAGCCATGCTTACCGGAAAGCGCTGGAGCAACGCGGTATGGCGGCGCGTGAGAAAGCCTGCCCTCTCCTAGTTCCGCTGGTGGAAGAGGGCTGGGTGGAGCACCCGGTCACGGAGCAGGTCGCCGGCATCTACTTGCAGGATGCGTTCGGAGATGGCTTTCAGGGAGCGGACGTCCTGGTGCTGGGATGCACGCACTATCCCCTGATCAAGCCGCTGCTGCGCCGCGTAGCGCCCGCGCACGTCAGCATCGTCGATTCGGCTCACTCTACGGCCAAAGCGGTGGCCGGCAAGGTCGGGGATTTTTACAAAGCTTTGGACAGGCGAGGCCAGCCCACTTTGAAGTTCTTTGCTACCGATTCGGTCGAAAAGTTCCGCCGCATGGGGCCAAACTTCCTGGGTCATCCCGTGAACTCGGTTGAGCATGTAGATCTGAAGGAATAATGATCGCCTGAGTATCCGCCGCCGGTGAAAACGTTCGGTGCAAATGGCGAACCTTGAAGTGCTCTCCTTCGTGTGCTTGGTGATGGCTTTTGGTGTCACCTGAAAAGCAAAAAGGGCCGCATGCAGCGGCCCTTGCCTTCAACACTCGTTTAATTCTCAGTACAAACGGAAATCCACTTCCACGCTGATATAGACAGCTACCGGCTTGCCGTCTTTGACGGCCGGATCGAAACGCCAGTTCTTCACCGCCTCGATCGCCTTCTCATCCAGGCCGAGGCCGAGGCTGCGAAGCACCTTCATGTCCCGCGGCCGTCCATCCGGCCCTACCACGAGGCCGAGCACAACCACGCCCTGATACTTCGCCTTGCGAGCTTCTTCTGAATACTCGGGATCCGGCTGGAAAATCGCACGCGGGGCAGAGACTCCACCACCTACGTGGAAAACCCCTCCCCCAATGCCTCCGCCTTTACCCGGTCCAACTCCCGGCCCTTCGCCTGAGCCAACACCGCCGCCCGATCCTGATCCAATACCACCGCCGGAACCCGTACCGTTTGAAAGCGGCCCATTCGGAATTGCGGCCATAGGGTCGCCGAGATTGGGCATGTTGTTCATCGCCAGCTTAATTTGCGGCGGAACCACGACGGTCGGCTCCATCGGCAGCTTGGGATTATCGTTTCGGACCACGACCATGGGAGGTGTGAATTGCTCCATGGCCAACTTTGGAAGTCGTCCCTTGGAGGCAGCGAGCTTGTCGCGATCACCACCCCCGCCGCCGCCGCCAACTTGAGTTTTCGAAGGCGGAAGCGGAGGTATATCAGCATCCGAAAGAAGCGGCATCACCGGTCCGGTCGGTTTGACAGTGGTCGCGGTCTTGCGCGCGAACATGGTGCCACCGATCAGCAACGCGATCAGCACAACGTGCACTCCGGTCGAGGCGAGCGCGCCATCTTTTTTGTAATTGTAGAAGCCCCAAATATCGCGCACCGCAACCGGCTGTGAAGTCAATTGCAGCGGCGGAAGTTTTTCCGGAAACAACGCTTCCCTGACATTGGTAAACAGCGAGCGATACCAGGGCAAGGCGAGATCGTCGTCCAGCGCGTTTTCGCCTTCTACCGGCTTTGATGTCAGCTGAAGTGGCGGAAGTTTTGGCGGCGCGACCACGTCACGCAGGTTGCTGAAGATGGACTGCCACCACGGGCGTGTAAGTCGCTCTCCCCAAAGCTCGCCTGGATTTTCGGGTCTGGACGTCAACACCAGCGGCGGAAGCTTCTTTGGAAACAAGGCGGCATCAATGCCCGTGAACAGGGATTTCCAAAGCGGCACGTCCAATGTGCCTTTGGGTAGAAGTAAATCTAGTTGGGGCTCGCGATTTTCGGAATTCTGATTTTCTGGTGCCATAGCAAATACAGCGCTCACTCAACCCCGAGCTGGCTAGGGTAGACGTCTCCTGTAGCTGATGAGTGTCTGGAGTGCCAAGTTGCCTGTCCGAGTAAATGATGCGAGCGTTCGCTGTTCCCTGACCCAAAGGGAACAACATCTCCTAATACTTTCAGACGGTTAGATGCGGCAAACGTCACTCTCGACGAAAATTGTACACTTTTTTCGTCCGGAATCGACAGCGCATTTTCAAGACCTATGGACCACCACTTTGGTGCCAGTTCGTGCGCTCGAATGGACGCGCTTCCGCTTGCTCCCTATAATTAAAAATCAACCATTTAGGAGAAAATGCCAGAGTGCCGCTCGAGCTGAAACATACGTTGAATCTGCCCAAAACCGGCTTCGCCATGAAGGCGAATCTGCCACAAAATGAGCCGAAAATCCTGGCTCGCTGGGAAGAAGAGGGCATTTATGAGCGCATTCAGGAAGCGCGCCAAGGCCTTCCCGGCTATGTCTTGCATGATGGGCCGCCCTACGCCAATGGTGCGCTGCACCTTGGACACGCCCTCAACAAGTGCTTGAAGGATTTCATCGTGAAGTCCAAAAGCATGGCGGGATTCGATGCACCTTACGTCCCGGGTTGGGATTGCCACGGGCTGCCCATCGAGATCAAGGTAGACCAGCAGCTCGGCAAAAAGAAGCTGCAGCTGAATCCGACGGAAGTACGGCTGGAGTGCCGCAAGTACGCGCAAAAGTTTCTCGACCTGCAGCGCGAGCAGTTCAAGCGCATCGGCGTGTTTGGCCGCTGGGACCATCCCTACTCGACCATGACGCCGGGCTACGAATCGGTCGTTCTGCGCACGCTTTATGACTTCCTCGAGAACGGCTTCGTGTACAAGGGCCTGCGCTCGGTGTACTGGTGTATCCACGACAAGACCGCCCTCGCGGAAGCAGAAGTCGAATATGAAAACCACACTAGCCCGACGGTGTGGGTGAAGTACGCGATGGTGGATGATCCCGCTTCGGTTGATGCGGGACTGCGCGGCAAGAAAGTGTTCACCATCATATGGACCACCACGCCCTGGACGCTGCCGGCGTCGATGGCAGTCGCATTTCATCCTGATGAAGAGTACGTTGCGCTCGAATCGCGCGGCGAGGTCTACATCGTCGGCGCAAAGCTCGCACAAGAGGTGATCGCGAAATGCCAACTGGAAGGCGCGCAGGAAATCGCGCGCTTCCAGGGCCGCAAGCTCGAGCGCGTGAACTTCCGGCACCCGTTCCTCGATCGAAATGTTCTCGGGGTATTGGCCGAGTACGTCACCATGGATACGGGCACCGGAGTTGTGCATACGGCTCCCTCACACGGCGCCGACGACTTTCTCACCGGCCTGAAGTACGGCCTGGACGCCACCTCGCGGGTTGACGAAGCCGGTATCCTGCGCGAAGGCTTGCCCGAGTACGAGGGCAAGAAGGTATTTGAGGCGAACGCTTCGATCGTTGAGTTGCTGAAGGCGCGCGGCGTGCTGCTGCACACCGAGAACATCGAGCACGCCTACCCGCACTGCTGGCGCTGTCACAATCCCATCATCTTCCGCGCGACCGAGCAGTGGTTCATCTCCATGGAGACGCCAATGCCAGGCGGGACGTTGCGCTCGCGGGCCCTGGAAGAGATCAGCAAAGTGAAGTGGGATCCGGCATGGGGCGAAGGCCGCATTTCAAACATGATCGCCACTCGTCCCGACTGGTGCATCTCGCGCCAGCGCATCTGGGGCGTTCCCATCGCTGTGTTTCTTTGTGAAAAATGCGGCAAGCCCTTGCTCGATCAAGCCGTGAACCGCAAGGTGGAAGGGTTGTTCGCGCGCGCCGGGGCCGATGCCTGGTACACGCCCGAAGCCGACGCGCTCGTCCCGGCGGGCACAAAGTGCGACCATTGCGAGAGCACAAGCTTCAAGAAAGAAATGGACATTCTGGATGTCTGGTTCGAGTCGGGGTCCAGCTATCTTGCGCTGCGAGCCGCCGAGCCGGAATATCCACCAACTTCGAATCTTTATATTGAAGGCGGCGACCAGCATCGCGGATGGTTCCACTCGTCCCTGCTCTGCATGGTGGGCACGCAGAATCATGCGCCGTACAAGCACGTCGCCACCGTCGGTTGGACGTTGGATGAAAACGGCCAGGCCTTGTCGAAGTCGCGCGGCAATGATGTGGATCCCGTCGATATTGCCGGCAGGTTGGGCGCCGACATCGTGCGCCTCTGGGTCGCTTCCGTCGACTTTCGCGAAGATGTTGTAGGGTCCGAGCGGCTCATGCAGAACGTTGCGGAAAATTACCGTACGGTCCGCAACAATTTGTTCAAGTACAGCTTGGGCAACCTCTACGACTTCGATCCCGAGCGCGACGCGGTGCCGTTCGAGAAGCTTGGCGCGCTCGATCAATACATGCTGCGCCAGACGGCTGCGATGGCGGCCGATGTGGCACGCTGGTACGAGGAGTTCGCGTTCCACAAAATCTACCAGCGCATATTGAACTTCTGTGCCGTCGAATTGAGTGCGTTCTACTTTGACGTTCTCAAAGATCGGCTCTATACCTCGGCCGGGAATTCCTCCGGGCGGCGGGCGGCGCAGACCGTGATTTGGCGCATTCTGGAAGCCATGGTTCGCCTGCTGGCGCCCATCATGAGCTTCACCTGCGAAGAAGTGTGGGGTTATCTGCCGAAGTTGACGAGCCGCGCGGCGAGCGTGCACATGGCGCTGTTTCCCACGGCGCAGGAGATTCTTGGCACAGCTCAGGTGCCTGACGATCCGCAGCAGTTGGAAGATTGGAGCACCTTGCGCGGGGTGCGCGAACAAGTGTTGCGCGAGCTGGAATCTGCGCGCAATGCCAAGCAGATCGGTAAAGCGCTCGAAGCCCAAGTGAAGATCTGTGCCGCCGAAGCGGTTTATTCCGTGCTGGCACGACATCGCGAGGAACTGCGCTATTTGTTTATTGTTTCTGCCGTGACATTGGAGCAGAAGGAGTCGGGCAATGGAACGGGCGCAGTAGCTGTCTCCGTCAGCAAGGCGGAGGGCAAGAAATGCGATCGTTGCTGGAAC
>QIAI01000688.1:2125-2636 GCA_003224995.1 Acidobacteriota bacterium | reverse complement strand
CGGGAAGCCCGAGCTCTGCTTCCGAAGGTTAGTCCAGAGAACGCGGGCGTGGATGTCGTGCGCCTGCGGGCAGCAATCATGCCAGTCACTGAGCATCGGGGTCAAGTTTGGGTGGCGAGCAAATCTGTCATCCTGAGCGCAGCTTTGTCTCAAATCTGTCATCCTGAGCGCAGCATCGTCTCCAATCTGTCATCCTGAGCGTAGTGAGGCGCCAGCCGAACGAAGTCGAAGGACCCCGCGCCTGTCGGCGGCAGATTCATCCTAATGGAAATTTTGACCACCGCGCACGGCCATGGGGCTCGCAACGATGTAGGTCCAGCCTTGATTATCCATGGTGAAAAATCCTCAGCGTTCGCCTCACCGCAGGCAGGTGAGGGGTCCTTCGACTCCGCTCGGCATGCGCCTTGCTCCGCTCAGGATGACAGAACGAGAAACCACACCGTCATGACGGCCACAATTTGTGCGTGGGTTCCAGACGCCGATAGTACGGACTCGTTCACGTATACGCATC
>QIAI01000688.1:0-2101 GCA_003224995.1 Acidobacteriota bacterium | reverse complement strand
CCGCAGGATGTCGGAGCAATATTAGAGCCGGTAGGCAGATAGTTACTCAGCCCAGCGCCACAAGGATTTCGCCTATTGACTAACGATTCCCGGCCAAAAGCCGACGGCCAACGACCAAGGACCAACGACATCAAGCATAAATCCCGCGTTGCTTGATGGTATAAGCCACACGGTCAATCGCCAGCATGTAGGCCGCAATCCGATTGTGCACGTTATGCGTCTCGGCGTAGCGGACCACGTCATCGAACGCCGACACCATGATTTCTTCCAATTGCGTGTTGACCACTTCTTCGCGCCAGAAGTAGCCCTGCCGGTCCTGCACCCATTCGAAGTACGAAGTGGTGACACCCCCGGCGTTGGCGAGGATGTCGGGAATCACGAATACGCCCTTTTCCGCGAGCACTTCGTCGGCTGCCGCGGTGGTCGGGCCGTTGGCGCCTTCCGCCAGGATTTTGCATTTCACCCGGTCCACGTTGCGGGTCGTAATCTGATTTTCGGTGGCGGCCGGAATCAGAATTTCGCAGTCGGTAGTCAGCAATTCGCCGGGGGATACATTCTCGGCTCCGGAAAAGCCCTGGATGGTGCTGTTCTTCTGGCGAAATTCCCAGAGCGCTTCCATATCGATGCCATTCGAGTTATAAAGCCCGCCACCGACCTCATCGATGCCGATGACCTTGTATCCCTTGGCCGCCATCAGGCGCGCTGCATTGGATCCGACGTTGCCAAAGCCCTGCACGATCACGCGAGAACCCTCGCGAGTCAATCCCAGTTTTTTGATGGCCTGCTCGCAGACAATTAAAACGCCGCGGCCGGTGGCTTCGCGGCGCCCGCGTGACCCGCCGATGTTGATGGGCTTGCCAGTGACCACCGCCGTCACCGTCTGCCGCATGTGCATGGAGTAGGTGTCCATCATCCACGCCATGATCTGTTCATTGGTGTTGACGTCGGGCGCGGGTACATCTTTTTCCGGGCCGATGAACTCCACCAGCTCCGCCGTGTAACGCCGAGTCATGCGCTCAAGTTCGCCCATCGACATGCGGTGCGGGTCGCAGATCACCCCGCCCTTCGCGCCGCCGAAGGGAATGTTCACCACCGCGCATTTCCATGTCATCCAGCTGGCAAGGGCGCGAACTTCGTCGAGCGTGACATCGGGCGAGTACCGGATGCCGCCCTTCGCCGGCCCGCGCGCAATCGAGTGCTGCACCCGAAAGCCGGTGAACACCTCCAGATGGCCGTCATCCATCTGCACCGGGATGTGCAGGATGATTTCCCGGGTGGGATAGCGCAATACTTTCCATAAGCCCTCATCGAGGTTCAGCTTATGGGCGGCCAGATCGAATCGCGCCGCTTGCGATTCCCATGGGTTGGATTCCTGCTCCATCGCCACACTTTTCATTCGTATCTCCAGAAATGATTGCTCTGTATATAGATGCCGCGCAACGGGTACGCGCACAAATGGAGCAGTATATTGGGGGCGGGGCAGCGTGGCAAGCCGCCAGCGTTAACTGGAAGGTAACGCCGCGAATGCTTCACGCGCACCCGGTGATAGTAGTTGCGCGCCTCCGAAACCACCTTATCGATGAGCGCATCATCGTGGTCGGGGTCATGGTGAAACAACACGAGCTCCTTGCCGCCGCTTTCCATGACAACTTTGACCGCTTCGCGCCAGTGACTGTGTCCCCATCCGCGGCGGCGGGATTCATACTCGTCAGGAAGATATTGGGAGTCGTAAATGAGGACGTCGGCGCCTTCAGCAAGCTGGCGGACATTCTTGTCGAATTGCTCATCGCCGGGCTCGTTGTCGGTTGCGTAGACCAGGATGCCTTCCCGGGTTTCGAGCCGAAAGCCCATGCATCCCTGGGGATGGTTCAGCCACATGGCGCGCATGGTGGCATGATCGTCTAATTGCGTCTGGCCTTCCTCAATGTCGTAAAAATTCCGCTGCGCCTTCATTTCGCTGGTGTTCACCGGGAAATAGGGAGCGGCCATCTGCTCTTCCATCACGCGCTGCAGGCTGCGGGTCCGGCGGGAGGAGTGGAAGGCGAAGCGATTCTCAGAACTTTCGTAGAGCGGCCGAAAGAAGGGAATGCCCTGGATGTGG